>NZ_JZWV01000012.1 GCF_000966975.1 Streptomyces katrae
GCGGCAGCTGGGGGAGGAACGGTGGAAGGGCGGGTAGGGGACAGCCCCGCAGGGCTCAGCCCCAGGTGTCGCCAGGACCGGAACTACCCGGCGCCCGCAGCGGCCCGTACCGCTTCGGCCGCCCCCCGGGCCCCTGCACCTTGATCAGCCGAACCGTGCCCTGCCCCAGCTCCGCGTTCAGCCGCGCCACCAGCTGCGGCGCGAGCAGCTTCAGCTGGGCCGCCCAGGCCGAGGAGTCGCACCGCACGAGGAGCTCACGGTCCTCGTACCGTTCCGGTTCGCAGTGTGCGGCGATCTCCGGGCCGACGATGTCCGCCCAGCGCTCCATCACCCCGGCGACCGCGATCGGCATCTCCCAGCCGCGTTCGGTGCGCAGCCGGTCCAGCGCCGCCATCAGCGGCATCGGGTCCCGGCCGTCGGCGCGCGCGCCGGAGCGCAGCCCGGGCTGCGGCTGGCGCTTCTTCCCGCCCACCGCGTTGCCGCGGGCCCTGGCCTGCTCGCGCGCGGCGGCCAGGGCCTGGCGTGCCAGGTCCACTCCGGAAGGCTCCGGAGCCTTCCGCTTCTGCTGCTCGCCCTCGTTCACAGCCGGGTCACCTCACCGCCGGACACCGCGAAGCGCGTCCCCGTCAGTACGTCCGGAACATCGTCGTCCACCGCCGCCGTGACCAGGACCTGCTCGCCCGGGGCCACCAGTTCCGCGAGCCGCTCGCGGCGGCGGGCGTCCAGCTCCGCGAAGACGTCGTCCAGGATCAGCACCGGCTCGTTGCCCTCCGAGCGCAGCAGCTCGTACGAGGCCAGCCGCAGCGCCAGCGCGTACGACCAGGACTCGCCGTGGCTGGCGTACCCCTTGGCGGGCAGGTCGCCGAGGCGCAGGAGCACGTCGTCGCGGTGCGGGCCGACCAGGGTGACGCCGCGTTCGATCTCCTGCTTGCGCACCTCGGACAGGCCCGCCAGCAGCACCTCGTAGAGGGCCTCGCGGGTGCGGGCGCCGCCGCTGTCGGCGCTCTCGCCGGCGGAGGCCTTGTAGGCGAGGCCGAGCGGGCCGCCACCGGGGGCGAGCTGCTCGTAGGCCTTGTCGGCCAGCGGCTGCAGGGTCGCGATCAGGTCCAGCCGGTGGGCGAGCAGCTCGGCGCCGGCGCGGGCGAGGTGCTGGTCCCACACGTCGAGGGTGGACAGGTCCATGGACCGGCCGCCGTGCCGGCGGGCCATCGCCGCCGACTTCAGCAGGGTGTTGCGCTGCTTGAGGACGCGCTCGTAGTCGGAGCGGACGGCCGCCATGCGCGGGGAGCGGGCGGTGACCAGTTCGTCCAGGAACCGGCGCCGCTCGCCGGGGTCGCCCTTGAGCTCGCCGGCTCGCCCTTGACCAGGGCCAGGTCCTCTGGGGCGAACAGCACGGTCCGTACGATCCCCAGCACGTCCCGCGGCCTGACCTGCGAGGACCTGTTGATACGGGCCCGGTTGGCGCGGCCCGGGTTGAGTTCCAGCTCGACCAGCTGCTGGCGTTCGCCCTGGGTGACGGCGGCCCGCACGACGGCGCGGTCGGCCCCCATCCGGACGAGGGGGGCGTCGGAGGACACCCGGTGGCTGCCCAGGGTGGCGAGGTAGCCGATGGCCTCGACCAGGTTGGTCTTGCCCTGGCCGTTGGGGCCCACGAAAGCCGTGACGCCCGGGGCGAGGGGAACCTCGGCCCGGGCGTACGAGCGGAAGTCGGCCAGTGAGAGATGCGAGACGTGCATACGGCGCCGACCTCCCCCGGCTTCCTGCTGTCCTGCTCAGTGGTGCTGTGGAGCGGTTGTGGATTACTTCTTCTCGACCGCGTGGCCGCCGAACTGGTTGCGCAGCGCCGCGATCATCTTCATCTGCGGGGAGTCGTCCTGGCGGGACGCGAAGCGGGCGAAGAGCGAGGCGGTGATCGCCGGGAGCGGCACCGCGTTGTCGATCGCCGCCTCGACGGTCCAGCGGCCCTCGCCCGAGTCCTGGGCGAAGCCCTTGAGCTGGTCGAGGTGCTCGTCCTCGTCCAGCGCGTTGACGGCCAGGTCGAGCAGCCAGGAACGGATGACCGTGCCCTCCTGCCAGGACCGGAACACCTCGCGGACGTCGGTGACCGAGTCCACCTTCTCCAGGAGCTCCCAGCCCTCGGCGTAGGCCTGCATCATGGCGTACTCGATGCCGTTGTGGACCATCTTCGCGAAGTGGCCGGCGCCGACCTTGCCCGCGTGCACGGCGCCGAAGTCACCCTCGGGCTTGAGGGCGTCGAAGACCGGCTGGACCGCGGCGACGTGCTTCTCGTCGCCGCCGTACATCAGGGCGTAGCCGTTCTCCAGGCCCCAGACGCCGCCGGAGACGCCGCAGTCCACGAAGCCGATGCCCTTGGCCTCGAGCTCCTTGGCGTGCTTCTCGTCGTCCGTCCAGCGGGAGTTGCCGCCGTCGACCACGATGTCGCCGGGGGAGAGCAGCTCCGCCAGCTCGTCCACGGTGGACTGCGTCGCGGCGCCGGCCGGCACCATGACCCACACCACGCGGGGGGCCTGGAGGCTGTCCACAAGCTCCCGCAGGCTGTGGACATCGGCGAGGTCCGGGTTGCGGTCGTATCCGATGACGGTGTGGCCGGCGCGGCGGATGCGCTCGCGCATGTTGCCGCCCATCTTGCCGAGACCGACGAGACCGAGCTCCATCAGGTGGGTTCCTTAAGCGTTGGGGCCGTCTGTATCGGGGCTCCCCGGGCGCCGGTGGTTTCCGGCCGTTTTCTCCTGGGTCGCCCGCCGGGTCCGAGCCTACGCCGGGGCGTGGCGGGAGACCGCTCCGCACGGGGCCGGGCCCGGCCCCGTCGCCGTGGGACCGGGCCCGGCGCCGGCGTACCGGAAGGGCGTCAGCCGGAGAGGCGGACCGGCATGATCAGGTACTTGTAGGCCTCGTCCGCCTCGGCGTCGACCGCGGGACGGCCGCTGAGCAGGGCGGGCTTGGTCGAGGTGGTGAAGCTGAGCTGGGCGGCCGGCGAGTCGATCGCGCTCAGGCCGTCGAGCAGGAAGGTCGGGTTGAAGGCGATCGAGATGTCGTCACCCTCCAGCATCGCGTCGACGCGCTCCACAGCCTGTGCATCGTCGCTGGACCCGGCCTCCAGGATGAGGACGCCCTTCTCGAAGCTGAGGCGGACGGGCGTGTTGCGCTCGGCGACCAGGGCCACGCGCTTGACGGCCTCGACGAACGGGGCGGTCTCGATCACGGCGACCGAGTTGAACTCCGTCGGGAAGAGCGTGCGGTACTTCGGCAGGTCGCCCTCGAGCAGGCGGGTGGTGGTGCGGCGGCCCGCGCCCTCGAAGCCGATGAGGCCCTCGCCCTGGCCGGAGCTGGAGAGCGCCAGGGTGACGGTGTCACCGCTGGTCAGGGACTTGGCGGTGTCCAGGAGCGTCTTGGCGGGCACCAGGGCCACGGCCGAGGCGTCCGGGTTCTCCGGCTTCCACAGGAACTCGCGGACCGCGAAGCGGTAGCGGTCGGTGGAGGCCAGGGTGACGCGGTCGCCCTCGATCTCGATGCGGACACCGGTCAGGACGGGCAGCGTGTCGTCACGGCCGGCGGCGATGGCCACCTGGGCGGCGGCGGAGGCGAAGACCTCACCGGGGACGGTGCCGGTGGCGGTGGGCATCTGCGGCAGTGCCGGGTATTCCTCCACAGGCAGGGTGTGGAGTGTGAACCGCGAGGAGCCGCAGACCACGGTCGCCCGTACACCGTCTGTGGAAATCTCCACCGGGCGGTTGGGGAGGGCGCGGCAGATGTCGGCGAGGAGCCGGCCGGAGACGAGGACGGTGCCGTCCTCCTCCACGTCCGCCTCCACGGAGACGCGGGCCGAGACCTCGTAGTCGAAGCCGGAGAGGGACAGGGTCCCGTCCTCGGCCTTGAGCAGCAGGCCCGCGAGCACGGGCACCGGCGGCCGGGCCGGGAGGCTGCGTGCAGCCCAGGCCACCGCCTCCGCGAGTACGTCGCGCTCCACCCGGATCTTCACCGGAACCGCCTCCTGCTGTTGCTCGCTCGTCTGCCGGCCTTCGTCGTCGGTCGTCGATGCCTCGACCGATGCCGGGGACCAGTCTGACGTACGGCGCCGACAGTCGTTGCGGCTGGCGGTCAAGTCGGGAGCGAGGCGCCGGGGAGGCCGTCCGACGAGTTGTGCACAGGACCTGCTTGAAAACCGAATCCGCGCTAACTGTCTATGGGGGTAGTAGTAGGGCCTGTGGAAACGGTGGAAAAGCTCGTCTTCGCAGGTCAGACCGCGTTTTTTATCCCCACACCCTGTGGGTGGCACCGGTGGACAACACGGTGTCTCTGTGGAGAAAGGAAAGTTCTGCACAGGTCGTCCCCAGGGGACCCTCACTACTCCACAGGTGTGTCCCCAGTTTTTCCCCGGAAGTCCACAGCCCAAACGTCGACATCCGTGTGACGGCTTTCACTCTTGACGGTGACCGGAGGGGGCTGGTTGCCGAACAGTGGACAACCGTGTGGAGAACCGTGGGGAACCTGTGCACAGGATGCCGGAACCTGTGAGTCGGCGGTGGACAGAGGAGTGGATGAGCCTGTGGATGATTTTTCTGTCCACAGGCTGTGGATGAGGCTTGCGCACAATTCCACAACCGCCTGACCTGGGCTGATGGGGCCTCAACCTGCACTCCTGTGGACAGATTGTGGGTGAGGATCCCTGTCCTCAGGCTGTGGACGGAAGAAAGTTGGGGAATCTGTGGACAACTGCCGCTCCCAGGGGCGTATTCGAACAGAGCAGGGGCGCGCGAACGACGAAGGGCGCCCCCGGTTGGATCCGGGAGCGCCCTGTACGGGGGTCCGAAGGGCCCCTGACGCGCCGCCGGGGGCCGTCGTCAGCCGTTCTTGATGCGGTTGGTGAGCTCCGTGACCTGGTTGTAGATGGAGCGGCGTTCCGCCATCAGGGCCCGGATCTTGCGGTCCGCGTGCATGACGGTGGTGTGGTCGCGGCCGCCGAACTGGGCCCCGATCTTCGGGAGGGACAGGTCCGTGAGCTCCCGGCACAGGTACATGGCGATCTGCCGAGCCGTCACCAGGACGCGGCTGCGCGAGGATCCGCACAGGTCGTCCACGGTCAGCCCGAAGTAGTCCGCGGTGGCCGCCATGATGTCGGCGGCCGTGATCTCGGGCGCGCTGTCCTCGCCGCCGGGGATCAGGTTCTTGAGGACGTCCTCGGTCAGGCCCAGGTCCACCGGCTGCCGGTTGAGGCTCGCGAACGCCGTGACCCGGATCAGCGCCCCCTCCAGCTCGCGGATGTTGCGCGAGATCCGCGAGGCGATGAACTCCAGCACCTCCGGCGGGGCGTTGAGCTGCTCCTGCACGGCCTTCTTGCGCAGGATCGCGATCCGGGTCTCCAGCTCGGGCGGCTGGACGTCGGTGATCAGACCCCACTCGAAGCGGTTGCGGAGCCGGTCCTCCAGGGTGACCAGCTGCTTGGGCGGCCGGTCGGAGGACAGCACGATCTGCTTGTTGGCGTTGTGGAGCGTGTTGAAGGTGTGGAAGAACTCCTCCTGCGTCGACTCCTTGCTCGCGAGGAACTGGATGTCGTCGACGAGGAGGATGTCCATCTCGCGGTAGCGCTTGCGGAACGCGTCGCCCTTGCCGTCGCGGATGGAGTTGATGAACTCGTTGGTGAACTCCTCCGAGCTCACGTACCGCACCCGGGTGCCGGGGTAGAGGCTCCGCGCGTAGTGCCCGATGGCGTGCAGCAGGTGCGTCTTGCCGAGGCCCGACTCCCCGTAGATGAAGAGCGGGTTGTAGGCCTTCGCCGGCGCCTCGGCCACCGCCACCGCCGCGGCGTGCGCGAAGCGGTTGGAGGCACCGATGACGAAGGTGTCGAAGAGGTACTTGGGGTTCAGCCGGGCGGTCGGCTCCAGCGGGCCCGAGGTGGAGCCGCCGGACGGGGCCGACGGCGGCGGCGCGGGCGTGGGCCGGCCGGGGGCGGGACGCGCGGCCGGCTGCTCGTACGGCTGGTCGTAGGACTGCTGCTCGTACTGCTGGGGCTCGTACTTCTGCTGCTCGTAGGAGGGCTGCTCGTACTTCTGCTGCTCGTACCCGCCCTGCTCGTAGCCGCCGGACTCCGGCTGCTGGAGGTAGCCGGGCTGGGGGGAGGCGTAGGGGTCGCGCTCGGGGAAGCGCTGCTGCTGCCAGCCGTAGTCGTCCTGCCCGCCGCGGGGCCAGGCGCCGGGCTCGGGGCGCGGCTGCTGGTACTCGGGGTAGGCGGGGCGGGCGGTGGGCAGCTGCTCCTCGCCGGGGCCGGCTCCGGGGCGCGGGCCGCCGTAGGGCTCGTAGGCCTCGCGGGAAGGAGAGGCGGGCGGGGCGGGGGGTGCCGGCTCGCCGGCGGAGTCGTCCACGGTGATGGCGATCCGGATCGGGCGGCCGCACTCGCGGCTGAGGGCGTCGCTGATCAGCGGGGCGAGGCGGCCCTCGAGGACGCGCTTGCCCCATTCATTGGGGACGGCGAGCAGGGCGGTGTCGGCGACCAGGGCCAGCGGCTGGCAGCGTTCCACCCACTGCTTGTCCTTCGGCTCGATCCCCTGCTGACCCTCCCCGAGCAGCTTCTCGAGCACGCGTGGCCACACTGCGGCAAGATCGGCAGGTACGTCAGCCACAGAGCACGCTCTCTCACAGGTCCCTCGTCCCACGAATGTGTGGTTCTTTGGGACGGTCGGGACAAAAACAGGGATCAGGCAACGGTAGTCAGGCTGGTGGGTGCGGTTCAAGTCGTTGTCCACAGCCTGTGCACAGTGTGGGGCAGGGACGCTCGGTTTGACCGGATGGCGTAGCCCCGCGTACCGTAGCGAGGTCGAGTTGTCGATGGCTGCTGCCGCCTGCCTACCGATGGGCGAAGATCACTGATTGTGATCATTTAGCGGTGTCCACTCGGGCGAACACGCGAGTTCCTCGTGGGCGCACGGTGACAGCCAGGCGATGTACCGCCACAACGATTCATTTTCTGGAGCCCCCGAGTGAGCAAGCGCACCTTCCAGCCGAACAACCGCCGTCGTGCCAAGACCCACGGCTTCCGCCTGCGTATGCGTACCCGCGCCGGCCGCGCCATCCTGGCGAACCGCCGCAGCAAGGGCCGCGCCGCCCTCTCCGCGTAACAACACGCAGGTCGTGACGTCGTGCTGTCTCCCGAAAATCGGCTGAGGCGGCGCGAGGACTTCGCGAGCGCGGTACGCCGAGGACGCCGGGCTGGTCGCCCGCTCCTCGTCGTCCACCTACGTACCAGCGGTGCCACGGACCCGCACGAGCCGGGGGAGACTCATCCCTCGCCGCGTGCGGGTTTCGTCGTCAGCAAGGCCGTCGGCGTAGCGGTGATCCGTAACCGGGTCAAGCGTCGTCTGCGTCACCTCGTGCGGGAGCGCCTCTCCGCGCTGCCCGCCGGTAGCCTGGTGGTGGTGCGGGCGTTGCCCGGAGCGGGTGAGGCCGGCGTCGACGAATTGGCCCGGGACCTGGATGCCGCTCTGGCGCGGCTCCTCGGAGGCGTGGCTCGATGAAGTACCCGCTGCTCGCTTTGATCAAGCTGTACCAGTGGACGATCAGTCCGCTGCTCGGGCCGGTGTGCCGCTATTACCCTTCGTGCTCGCGCTACGGGTTCACGGCCATCGACCGGCATGGTGCGGTGAAGGGGACGGTTCTGACCGCCTGGCGGATCCTGCGGTGCAACCCGTGGTCCCCGGGCGGTGTCGACTACGTCCCACCCCGTAAACGCCCGCGTTGGCACGAGCAGCTGCGCAGTGCGTTGCGTAGATCTCGCAATGCTCAAGGAGCCTGATTAGTGGACACGATTGCCAGTCTGTTCAGCTTTATCACCACGCCAGTCTCGTGGGTCATCGTCCAGTTCCACAGTCTGTACGGCGCGATCTTCGGGCCGGACAGCGGTTGGGCCTGGGGCCTGTCCATCGTGTCCCTGGTGGTCTTGATCCGCATCTGCCTGATCCCGCTCTTCGTGAAGCAGATCAAGGCGACGCGCGGCATGCAGGCGCTCCAGCCGAAGATGAAGGCGATCCAGGAGCGCTACAAGAACGACAAGCAGCGCCAGTCCGAAGAGATGATGAAGCTGTACAAGGAGACGGGTACCAATCCGCTCTCCTCGTGCCTTCCCATCCTGGCGCAGTCCCCGTTCTTCTTCGCGCTGTACCACGTGCTCTCGGCCATCGCCAACGGCCAGACCATCGGCGTCATCAACCAGTCGCTCCTGGAGAGCGCGCGTCAGGCGCACATCTTCGGAGCCCCGCTGGCCGCGAAGTTCACGGACAGCGCCGAGAAGGCCGCCTCCCTGGGTGCCTCGATCACCGACGTCCGGATCGTGACCGCGGTCATGATCGTCCTGATGTCGCTGTCGCAGTTCTACACGCAGCGCCAGCTGATGCAGAAGAACGTGGACCTCTCGGTCAAGACGCCGTTCATGCAGCAGCAGAAGATGCTCATGTACATCTTCCCGGTGATCTTCGCCGTGATGGGCATCAACTTCCCCGTCGGTGTCCTCGTGTACTGGCTGACCACCAACCTGTGGACCATGGGCCAGCAGATGTACGTGATCAACCAGAACCCGACCCCGGGCAGCAAGGCTCAGGACCAGTACCTGACCCGTCTCCTGAAGCACGTCTCCACCCACGGGAACGTCAAGGGCCGGGGCAAGAAGAAGATCGTCGCGGCGATCGTGGCCAAGGGGCCGGACCGCAACGACAACGAGCGCAAGTTCATCACCGCGCTGTCGAAGCAGGGCATGGCCGCTCAGGCGGACGGCTCCGTGATCAGGAGCTCCGAGGCCACCGCGGATGCCGATGCGGCGAGCGGCGGTGTCGCGACGAAGCGGCAGCAGCCCAAGCGGCAGTCGAAGTCGAAGCGCCAGACGCCCCCCAGCAAGCCCTCCAAGAAGTAGAAGGAGTCCCTCCCGTGACGGAAGGCACCACCACCGCCGCCGCTGAGAGTGGCGACACCCTCACCCGCCTCGAGCAGGAGGGCGAGATCGCGGCCGACTACCTCGAGGGGCTGCTGGACATCGCCGACCTGGACGGCGACATCGACATGGACGTCGAGGCCGACCGCGCCTCGGTGTCGATCGTCAGCGACTCGGGCAGCCGCGACCTGCAGAAGCTCGTGGGCCGCGACGGTGAGGTCCTGGAGGCCCTCCAGGAGCTGACCCGCCTCGCGGTGCACCGGGAGACCGGGGACCGCAGCCGGCTGATGCTGGACATCGCGGGCTTCCGGGCGAAGAAGCGCGCGGAGCTGGCCGCCATCGGCGCCAAGGCCGCGGAGGACGTGAAGGCCTCGGGCGAACCGCTGAAGCTGGCCCCGATGACCCCGTTCGAGCGCAAGGTCGTCCACGACGCGGTGGCCGCGGCCGGCCTCAAGAGCGAGTCCGAGGGCGAGGAGCCGCAGCGCTTCGTCGTTGTGCTTCCGGCCTGATCCGGAATGCTGTGAGTCGGCCCCGCCTGTGTCGCAGGCGGGGCCGATGTTTGTAAGCCTGGCAGTCGAGCGACCACAGATGTGGCGCGAGCGGTTCTGTACGGAAGGACGGTCCCCGTGACGGAGGCAGCGGAGCTTCCCCCGGCGCCTGAAGAGGCGCGCGCGGTGTTCGGTGAATTTTTCCCGGAAGCTGTGCGGTATGCGGAGCTGCTCGCGGACGCGGGCGTCAAACGAGGCCTCATCGGGCCTCGTGAGGTTCCCCGGCTGTGGGAGCGGCACCTGCTGAACTGTGCGGTGCTCTCCGAGGTGGTGCCCGCCGGCGTCACCGTGTGCGACGTGGGCTCGGGCGCCGGCCTGCCCGGTATCCCGCTCGCCCTGGTCCGGCGGGACCTGAAGATCACCCTGCTGGAGCCGCTGCTGCGCCGCACCACCTTCCTCCAGGAAGCCGTCGAGCTGCTGGGGCTGGACCACGTCACGGTGGTGCGCGGCCGGGCCGAGGAAGTGCTGGGCAAGGTCCAGCCGGTCCATGTGGTCACGGCACGGGCGGTCGCCCCGCTGGACCGGCTGGCGGGCTGGGGTGTGCCGCTGCTGCGTCCCTACGGCGAGATGCTGGCGCTCAAGGGCGACACCGCCGAGGAGGAGCTGGTCTCGGCGAAGACCGCCCTCAGCAAGCTCGGTGTGGTGAAGACCTCAGTGCTCCACGTCGGCGAGGGCGTGGTGGATCCCATGTCCACGGTGGTCCGGGTGGAGGTCGGGGAGAGCCCGGGCGGGGTGCGTTTCGCGGCCAAGCGGGCCAAGGCGGCCCGGGTGAGCCGTACCCGTCGGCGCCGCTGACGCCCGCACCGTGAAGGCGATCCGGGGCGGTTGGGCCCTATAGGTATGGATTTCGGAGTGTCGTAGCGGGCTGAAGAGTCCGTCCCGGCATCGTGTTTCACGTGAAACGTCGCTCTCTGCTGCACGGAATCATCAGCCGCGGCCGGGCTGCTGCGGCCCCCCGTCCCCGCCAGGAACGGGGGGTGACGGAGTTGTCCACACCGGTGGATTCATCCACAGGAGTACGGGCCCCGCTGGTTCGCGACCCGGGTGGCATGGCAGGCTCTCTTCATCGCGAGCCCGCTGCCGAGGAGAGTGACACCGTGCGGTCCGACGCCAACCTCGCGGGGCCGATGGCCGATCCGGTCCCCGGTCCCCGCTCTGAACCGCCAGGCGACGACGTTTCCCTGGGCGTACCCCCGGCCATGGCCGGGGCGGAGGCGCCCTCGCCCCTCGTGGACAACGACGAGGACACCCCGATCGGCCGCGCCGCCCAGCAGGCGGTGGAGGCCATCGGCCGGTCCGGTGTCCCCCTGCCCAGGCCGGCGGAGACCCGGATCATGGTGGTCGCCAACCAGAAGGGCGGCGTCGGCAAGACCACGACGACCGTGAACCTGGCGGCCTCCCTGGCCCAGCACGGCGCACGGGTCCTGGTGATCGACCTCGACCCGCAGGGCAACGCGTCCACGGCGCTGGGTATCGACCACCACGCGGACGTGCCCTCCATCTACGACGTGCGTGGAAGGCCTCTTCTGCGCCCCCGCCACCATCGACCTCGCGGGCGCGGAGATCGAGCTGGTCTCCCTGGTGGCCCGTGAGAGCCGGCTCCAGCGCGCGATCCAGGCGTACGAGCAGCCGCTCGACTACATCCTGATCGACTGCCCGCCCTCCCTGGGCCTGCTGACCGTGAACGCCCTCGTGGCGGGCGCGGAGGTACTGATCCCGATCCAGTGCGAGTACTACGCGCTGGAGGGGCTGGGGCAGCTCCTGCGCAACGTCGACCTGGTGCGTGCCCACCTGAATCCGACCCTGCACGTGTCCACCATCCTGCTGACGATGTACGACGGCAGGACCCGGCTGGCCTCGCAGGTGGCGGAGGAGGTGCGCACCCACTTCGGCAAGGAGGTGCTGCGCACCAGCATCCCGCGGTCGGTACGCATCTCCGAGGCTCCGAGCTACGGGCAGACGGTCCTCACGTACGACCCGGGTTCCAGCGGAGCCCTCTCCTATATGGAGGCGGCGCGTGAGATCGCGCTCCGGGGAGCCGGAATCCATTACGACGCCCAGAACGCCCATCCGGGCGGGGGCATGAACAGCACGCAGAGCATGGCGGAGGGGATCCAGTGAGTGAGCGACGTAGGGGTCTGGGGCGGGGGCTCGGCGCGCTGATCCCGGCCGCTCCCCAGGAGAAGACGCCGGTGATGGGTGCGGGGTCCACGTCCCCGTCGGCGGTACCGGTACTGACGTCGGAGCGGGGCATCGCCGCGGCGAAGCTTGCCGCGTTGAGCCAGGCCGATGTTTCACGTGAAACGCCGATCGACCCGGTGTCTGTGCAGCCGGAGGTGGAGCAGGCGACCGGCGCGACGTTCGCGGAGCTTCCGCTGGACGCCATCACGCCGAACCCGAAGCAGCCGCGCGAGGTGTTCGACGAGGACGCCCTCGCGGAGCTGGTGACCTCGATCCAGACGGTGGGTCTGCTCCAGCCGGTGGTCGTCCGGCAGGCGGCGGCCCCGGGGCGCTACGAACTGATCATGGGTGAGCGGCGCTGGCGCGCCTGCCGTGAGGCGGGGCTGGAGACCATCCCCGCGATCATCCGGGCGACGGACGACGAGAAGCTCCTCCTCGACGCCCTCCTGGAGAACCTGCACCGGGCTCAGCTGAACCCGCTGGAGGAGGCGGCCGCGTACGACCAGCTCCTCCGGGAGTTCAACTGCACCCACGACCAGCTGGCGGACCGGATCGGGCGCTCGCGCCCGCAGGTCTCCAACACCCTGCGGCTGCTGAAGCTCTCGCCCCAGGTGCAGCGCCGGGTGGCCGCCGGAGTGCTGTCGGCCGGTCATGCGCGGGCCCTGCTGTCGGTGGAGGACACCGAGGAGCAGGACCGCCTCGCGCACCGGATCGTGGCCGAGGGGCTCTCGGTGCGCGCGGTCGAGGAGATCGTCGCCCTGCTGGGCTCGGAGCCTTCGAGCACCGTGAAGCCCAAGGGCCCGCGGGCCGGTGGCCGGGTGTCGCCGGCGCTCAGCGAGCTGGCGACGCGTCTGTCGGACCGGTTCGAGACGCGGGTGAAGGTGGATCTGGGCCAGAAGAAGGGCAAGATCACCGTCGAGTTCGCGTCGA
This sequence comes from Streptomyces katrae, assembly GCF_000966975.1. GTDB lineage: Bacteria > Actinomycetota > Actinomycetes > Streptomycetales > Streptomycetaceae > Streptomyces > Streptomyces katrae. The sequence goes on from NZ_JZWV01000012.1 coordinate 12,595, forward strand.
TGGAGGATCTGGAGCGGATCCTGGGGACCCTGGCACCGGGCGAGGACCGGGTGCTGGAGAAGGGCCTCTCCGGCGAGTAGCCCTTCTCCCCTGTTCTCCCCACTGCCCCCTGTTTCTCGAGATGTCCACCCTCGAAGAAGCAGGGGGCAGTGGCTACGATGCGGTTATGGGTCGTCGGCTCGTACCGCTCACGCTGGACAATCTCCAGGACCTGCCCAGGCGTTGCCGGAGCTGCGTGTTCTGGGAGCTGGATCCCGTCACGGGCGAGGCCGCCGTGAAGGCGGGCACCGCGGAGCTGGAGAAGGAGTCCTGGATCTCGGCCGTCCTCCTGGACTGGGGATCCTGCGGCCGGGTGGTCTACGTGGACGAGGTCCCGGTGGGATTCGTCCTCTACGCGCCGCCCGCCTACGTACCGCGCGCCGCTTCCTTCCCGACCAGCCCGGTCTCCCCGGATGCGGTGCAGCTGATCACGGCCTGGATCATGCCGGGCTATCAGGGGCAGGGCCTGGGGCGGGTGATGGTGCAGACGGTCGCCAAGGACCTGCTGCGGCGCGGCTTCAAGGCGATCGAGGCCTTTGGTGACGCGCGCTGGGAGCGGCCCGCCTGTCTGCTGCCGGCCGACCACCTGCTGTCCGTGGGCTTCAAGACCGTACGCCCCCATCCGGCCCATCCGCGGCTGCGGCTGGAGCTGCGTACGACGCTGTCGTGGAAGGAAGACGTGGAGCTGGCCCTGGACCGGCTGCTGGGCGGGGCGAGGGCACGCAAGGAGCCGGCGCTGCGGCCGCTGTGACGGGCTCCGGGCATGCGGAACGGGGCCGCCCCTTGAGGGGGCGGCCCCGTTTCACGTGAAACATCGCCTGCGTCAGGCGGTCTTGACCTCGATGAAGCCGTCCAGGTCGCGCAGGATGGCGGCCTTCGGCTTGGCGCCCACGATGGTCTTGGCGACCTCGCCACCCTGGTAGACGTTCAGGGTGGGGATGGACATGACGCCGTACTTGGCAGCCGTGGCCGGGTTCTGGTCGATGTTGAGCTTGACGATCTCGATCTGGTCGCCGTACTCGGCCGCGATCGCCTCCAGCGACGGGGCGATCTGGCGGCACGGACCGCACCACTCGGCCCAACTCGGCCCAGAAGTCCACGAGCACGGGCTTGTCGCTGCGAAGGACCTCGGAATCGAAGTCGGCGTCAGTCACGTTCTTGAGGGTGCCGGCCACAGCGGCCTCCTTATTTCCTGCGGGGTGGGGTGTAGGGGGGGTGGTGCGGGATCAGACGGTCGCGGCGGCGGGCTCGGCGTCCGAGAGGGCGGCGAGGAAGCGCTCCGCGTCGAGGGCGGCGGAGCAGCCGGTGCCGGCGGCGGTGATCGCCTGACGGTAGGTGTGGTCCACGACGTCACCGGCGCCGAAGACACCGGGGACGTTGGTGCGCGTGGAGGGCGCGTCGACCTTGAGGTAGCCCTCGTCGTCCAGGTCGAGCTGGCCGGTGAACAGCTCGGTGCGCGGGTCGTGGCCGACGGCGATGAACAGGCCGGTCACGGGCAGCTCGGAGGTCTCACCGGTCTTGGTGTTGCGCAGCGTCAGGCCGGAGAGCTTCTGCTCGCCGTGGATGCCGGCGACCTCGCTGTCCCAGGCGAAGCTGATCTTCGGGTCGGCGAAGGCGCGGTCCTGCATGGCCTTGGAGGCGCGCAGGGTGTCACGGCGGTGGACGATCGTGACGGACTTGGCGAACCGGGAGAGGAAGGTCGCCTCCTCCATCGCGGTGTCGCCGCCGCCGACCACGGCGATGTCCTGGTCCTTGAAGAAGAACCCGTCACAGGTGGCGCACCAGGAGACGCCGCGTCCGGAGAGGGCGTCCTCGTTGGGCAGGCCGAGCTTGCGGTGCTGAGAACCCGTGGTGACGATGACGGCCTTGGCGCGGTGGACCGTGCCGGCGGTGTCGGTGACGGTCTTGATCTCGCCGGTGAGGTCCACGGAGACGATGTCGTCCGGGACGAGCTCCGCGCCGAAGCGCTCGGCCTGCGCGCGCATGTTGTCCATGAGGTCCGGACCCATGATGCCCTCCCGGAAGCCCGGGAAGTTCTCGACCTCGGTGGTGTTCATCAGCGCGCCGCCGGCGGTGACGGCACCCTCGAAGACCAGCGGGTTGAGCGAAGCGCGTGCGGTGTACAGGGCGGCCGTGTAACCGGCCGGCCCGGAGCCGATGATGATCACGTTTCGTACGTCGCTCACGGGTTCTTTCCTCGTCTCTGCGGACTTCGTGCTGCCTACCGGGGGCCGGTGCGGACTCTCACCCCACCCAACGGATCCTACGGCGCGCGCATTCCCCGGCCGTCACCCTCTGCCTCCGGATACACCGGGCGTCCCCCGGGGAACCCTTCAGTTGCGGGGATACGTCCGGGTGAAAAGCGGCTTTTCGGGGGAGGCGGAGGGGTTGTCGGCACAGCCCGCGGCCACGAGGTAGGCGTCCACCCGGGCGGGGTCCCCGGGGTGGGGCAGGACCACCAGGTAGACCGGTGTGCCCTGGTAGCGGCCCGGCTCGGCGGCGAGGGGCATCTCCGTGCGGCCGGTGGCCCGCTGTACGCAGGGGGGGACCGCGGCCGGGGCCGGCTCCGGCGAGCCCGGCCGCTCGGCGGGGGCCAGGCCGGGAGACGCGTTCTCCAGCTCCATGGTCCGGTTCGACTCCCCGGGAGCGGTCTTGGGGGCGTTCGCGGAGGGAGCGGCGGCCAGCAGCCGGTGGACGTTCTGCTGGAGGCCCTGAGCCGTGTACTCGCCGGGGGCGGCCGAGCCGGCGGCCCGCACGGTGTTGTTGCTCGTGGCGGTGTCGTGGGCGCCGGTCCCGGCCGGCCCGTTGAAGAGGAGGACTCCGAGCACACAGGCGGCCACCCCGGCCAGGCCGGTGAGGACGGCGATCCGGCGCCGGGCGCGGCGCCGGCCGGGCCCCGTTGAGCCGGACGGG
>NZ_JZWV01000013.1 GCF_000966975.1 Streptomyces katrae
TGTTTCTCCCCCGGCTCCCGACGGGTGTGCCCCCGGTGCGGCGGCCTCGGTGCGCGGCCCGGGAGCGGACAGGACCTCGGCGCGGGAAGCGGTGGAGTCGAGCAGGGCCTCGGCGGCGAGGGCCGCGTCGATGCGCCCGGCGATGTCGGAGGGCATCCGCGGCGGGCCGGGCAGGGTGCCCAGCAGGGACCGGATCTCCTCCAGGGAGGCCAGGACGTCGGCGCACAGCGCGCAGTCCGCGAGGTGCCGGCGGACCTCGGCGGTACGGGAGGGGGAGAGGAGCCCTTCGGTCAGGTCGGAGATCTCCGAGACCTCCGGGTGCCGGATCGTGCCGGCGGTGCCGGTTGTGGGGGTCACGGTCGTCCACCTCCGCCCTTCACAGGGTCTGGATCTGGTTCTGGATGCCTGGGGTCTGCCGCAGATGGGACGGGTGCCCCCGGCGTCCGGTTCCTTCCCCGCTCGGTGGCGGTGTTATCCCCGGCATTCGTGCGCAGATGAGTGAGGAGCGGGAGGAGTTTCGCCCGGCCGCGCGCGCACCGGCTCTTGACGGTCCCGACCGGTACGTCGAGGACGGTGGCGGCTTCGGCGACGGGATACCCCTGCATGTCGACGAGGACCAGGGCGGCCCGCTGGTCGGCGGGGAGGGTGGCGAGGGCGGCCAGGAGCTGGCGGTGGAGGTCCTGGCGTTCCGCGGGGGCCTCGGCGGACTCGTGGGGCTCCAGGAGCCGCTCCAGGCGGTCCGTGTCGTCGAGGGGGGCGGTCCGGCGGGAGGCGGCCTTGCGGGCCCGGTCCAGACAGGCGTTGACGGTGATCCGGTGCAGCCAGGTGGTCACCGCGGAGTCCCCGCGGAAGGTGTGGGCGGCCCGGTAGGCGGAGACCAGGGCGTCCTGGACGGCGTCGGCCGCCTCCTCCCGGTCCCCCAGGGTCCGCAGCGCGACGGCCCACAGCCGGTCCCGGTGCCGCCGCACCAGCTCCCCGAAGGCGTCGGGGTCCCCGGCGACGTGCAGGGAAAGGAGTTCCTGGTCGCTGCGCCCGACGGTCGCGGCTTCGTCCAACGGTGAGCCCCCTCCCCTGCCGTGCGTCAGCCCTTGAACTTCACGTCCGTGATGCCCTGCTTGTAGCCGGCGCCGCTGAAGTTGTCGTAGCCGGCGTACGGCATCTCGGTGATCCACAGGAGCACGTAGCGCGTCTTGACCGGCTTCTGCACGGTCAGCTTGACGCTGCTGTCCTTGGTGCTGGTGCCCGCGATCTTCTTCTTCGGGTCGACGGCGTCCTTCGCGGTGAGGGAGTCCGTGGCGTAGAGCGACAGGGTGGTGTGGTCGCCCGGGTGCCTCAGCCCTATCGAGACCTCCTTGACCTCCTGCTCGGAGCCGAGGTCGTAGATGATCCCGACACCGGGCTTGATGATGATCTTCGGGCCGTCGGAGAAGCTCTTGGTGCGCCAGTAGCTGGAGGTGTCCCCGTCGTACGTCTTGTCGACGTCGGCCGCGTTCTGCGGGACGCCGTCGGGGGCGTACTCCTTGGCGTCCCTGATGGAGAGGGGAGCGGGCTCCTTCTTCTCCGGGGCGGGGCCCTGCTGCTGGGGCTGGGTGGTCTCGCTGTTGTTCTGCTTGCCGTGGTCCAGGAGGGCGTCGGCGAGCTGCCAGCTGCCCAGGCCCAGGGCGGCGATCAGGAGGGCGGCGACGCCCCACTTCAGGGCGCGGCCCGTACGGCTCTGCAGCGGCGGTGGCGGGGGCACCGGCATGCTGATCGGGGCCGCGGGCATGCCGACGGGAGCCGGGCGGCCGTAGCTGCCCTGCTGGTAGGTGGTGTGCTGGTACTCCGGCGGGGCCGTGAAGGCGGGCTCCGGCGGCTTGATGCGGGGCATCGCCGCGACCGCCTTGGCCAGTTCCTCCGGGGTGGTGCAGGCGGGCTCCTGGCGGGAGGCGGTGGCCCCGTCGTTCGCCAGGGCGCGCATGGCGAGCTCGCCGAGACCCCGGTGGACGCCGGCGCGCACCTGGTCGGGGGCGAGCAGGCCGACGCCCTTGGGCAGGCCGCGCAGACCGTAGGCGTCGTTCTCGTACGGCCAGCGCTGGGTGAGGGCCGCGTACAGCAGGGCGCCGATGGCCTCCGTGTCGGCCCGCTGCGGGGTGTCGCTGGTGATGCCGCGCAGGGCGGCGTTCACGGCGAGGCCGCGGATGCGGTACTGGCCCGTGGAGGTCCGCAGTATCGCGCTGGGCGTCAGGCGCAGGTGGGCCAGGCCCTCGCGGTGGGCGGCGGCCATGGCCTGGGAGACCTGGCTGACCAGCTGGTAGGCCTCGTGGGGCTCCAGCGTTCCGGCGGCGAGGACGGCGGTGAGCTCGGTGGCGTCGGGCAGCCACTCGTGGACGACGTAGACGAGGTCGTTCTCCTCGACGGCGTCGAGGACCTGGACGAACCGGGGGTCGCCGAGCAGGGCGGAGGAGCGGGCCGCGGCCAGGACCGTCCGGGCGCGGGGGTGGTCTGCGGGCAGCAGGTGCACACCGACGGCGCGGCGCAGCTTCTCGTCCATCGCGCGCCAGCTGCTGAATCCGTCCAGACGGGTGACGCACTCCTCCAGGCGGTAGCGCCGGGCGAGCTTGTGGCCGCTGTGGAGTTCCGGCGCGGCCGCGGGCGCCGCGCTCCTGCGTTCGCCGTCCTTTTCGGGCATGGGCTCGTCCGCGGCTCGTCCGTTCTGGGTGTCCACCCCGTCGGCCGTGGCCTTGGCCGCATCTGCGGCCAGCGGCTGGTCGCCGCTGTTGTCGGCCACGTCGACGGCAGCTGTGCTACGTTCCGCCACCGTCGTCCCTGCCTCCCCATCCGTTGCGCGCTGTCGGCCAGTCTGCGAAGCCATGCCAATTGTGCCCACAGTCCGGCGCTATGCACGACACACGATGGGGCCCGACGGTTGTGCGCATCAGCGACCCAGTCGGCCGCGGACCATTCCGACCATGGAGTTGAGCTCTTCGATGCGCATGCGCTTGGCGGCGAGGAGGAACACGGCCCCCAGCGCGATGCCACCGGCGACCAGGGCGGCGAGGGAGCCGAGGGCTCCGCTGCCCAGGACGTGCATGACACCGTAGGCGGCGGCGCCCGCCACCACGGCGGCCGGGACGCACGCGCCGATCAGTCGGGTGTAGGTGCGCATGACGTGCGCACCGTCGAGGTCCCCGCCCAGGCGGGCCTTGAGGCGGCGCCAGGCCACGCCCACGCCGACCACGTAGCCGAGACCGTACGCGGCGGCCATGCCCACGACGGCCCACCGCGCGGGCAGGACGAAGTAGGCGAGGGCCGAGACGCCGGCGTTGACGGCGGCGACGATGACGGTGTTGTAGAAGGGGGTCCGGGTGTCCTCGTAGGCGTAGAACCCGCGCAGGACCACGTACTGGACGGAGTAGGGGATCAGGCCGAGGCCGAAGGCCATCAGCACGTAGCCGATGTTCACGGCGTCCTTGCCGGCGCTGGCGTAGAGCAGGGTGGCCATCGGAACGCCCAGGGCGAGGAACGCGAAGGCGCAGGGCACGATGGCGACGGCCGAGGTGCGCAGGCCGTAGGAGATGTCGTCGCGGACCGCGGCGGCGTCCCCGTCGTGGGCGGAGCGGGAGATCCGGGGCAGGACCGCCGTCATGACCGAGACGGTGATGATGGCCTGCGGCATCTGCCACAGCAGCAGCGCGTAGTTGTAGGCGGTGATACCGGTACCGCCGTGACCCAGCTTCTCGGCGGCCGTGCCCGCCGCGGTGGCGAGCTGGGTGACGACGACGAGGCCGATCTGGTTGGCGAGGACGAAGAAGAACGTCCACTTGGCCAGGCCGGCCGCCTTGCCGAGGCCGTGGCCCTTCCAGTCGAAGCGCAGGCGCGGCTTGAAGCCGGCGTCCCGCAGGTAGGGGAGCATGGCGAGCGACTGGACGGCGAGGCCGAGGAGTGTGCCGATGCCGAGGAGGCGGACGCCCTCGGGGGTGATGGTCGCCTCGGAGACTCCGGAGGCGGTGAACCCGCCGAAGGCCCAGATGAAGGCGCCGAAGGTGGCGATGACGACGATGTTGTTGAGGACCGGGGTCCACATCATCGCGCCGAACCGGCCCCGGGCGTTGAGGATCTGACCGAGCACCACGTGGACGCCCATGAAGAACATCGTGGGCAGGCAGTAGTGGGCGAAGGCCACGGCGACGTCGAGGCGCTTCGGATCGCCGGCGATGGTCGGCGACATCATGCGGATGAACAGCGGAGCGGCGAGCACGCAGATGGTCGTGACCGCGCCGAGGAGGGTGACGACGAGGGTGAGCAGGCGGTTGGCGTAGGCCTCGCCGCCGTCGTCGTCGTTCTTCATGGCGCGCACGAGCTGCGGGATGAAGACCGCATTGAGGGCGCCGCCGCCGACGAGGACGTAGATCATCGTCGGCAGGGTGTTGGCGACCTGGTAGGAGTCGTTGAGGGTGGCGACGCCGATGGCGCCCGCGATGACCAGGGTGCGGGCGAAGCCGGTGATGCGGGAGACGATCGTGCCGGCCGCCATCACGGCGCTGGACTTGAGGAGGCTGGCCGCCTTGCCCGCGGGCTTGCTCGGGGCCGGGGCCGCCACGGGGGCCTCCTCGGCCGGGGCGCCGGGAGCGGCCTGCTGGTCGCGGTAGAGGTGGGTGAAGGCGTCGGGTTCGGGCTGTTCGTCCGAGGCGCTGGTCACGAGCGAGTCCACCCCGACGAACTGCGTCTTCGCCGCGTGGTCGCCGTAGGGCAGGTGGCGGGACGGGCCGTCCGGCTCGGGCGGCGGGGTCTGGGCCCAGACGCGCGGGTCGGGACCGTGCGAGGGCGCCTGGGGCGCGGCGTAGAGCGGACCGGGCTCCTGGTAGGTGCCCGGCGGCGGCGGGGGGTGCGAGGCCCGGTCGTAGA
>NZ_JZWV01000014.1 GCF_000966975.1 Streptomyces katrae
GTCGTAGTCGTAGGCGTCCTGGACGTAGGGGTCGTGGTCCGGTGCGGGCGCGGGCGGCGGAACCTGCCCGGGCACCGGAGTGCCGGGGGCAGTGCCCTGGGAGGGCCCAGGCCCGCCGGCGCCCTGCGCGCGGTCACCGTCGTACGGCGCGTTCATCGCAACCCCACCTCATCGTCCCCAGGCCCCGACCGGCCACGGCATCGCTCAACGGTCCACTGTCTCACCCGTTCCGGACCCCTCTGTGCTTTGCGGTCCGGTGTCCGTGGTCTCGTCACTCGGCTGCGTGCTCTCCTCGGCGGCCGCCCGCGCGGCGACGCGCTTGCGGCTGGCGTACATCTTGATGCCCGCCAGGACCAGGAGGAGCACACCGCCGGCGATGACGAGCATGACGGTGGGGGTGATCTCGGTGGCCTCGACCGTGAACTTGCGTTCCTTGCCGTACGGCACGCCGTCCTTGGTGAAGAGGCGTGCGGTGACCTGGACCGGACCACTCGCGGTGGCATTGGCGGTGAACTTTACCGTCTGGCTGTGGCCGCCCTGAACGGTGACTTCCTGTTCCGATTCGCTGAACATCAGGCGGGTCGGATTGTCGGACTTCACCCTCAGCACCAGGTTGTGCACGTCCTGGACGAGGCTGTTCTGGACGCTGACCGGGATCGTCGCGCTATGTCCGGACAAGGTGGCGTCCGACTTGGGGACGACCTTGACCTTGTCGGTCAGTCCGACCAGGTAGGACTGGACCTCGTCGCGGTAGCGGTCGGCCTCCTCGGGGCGGCCGCGCCAGGAGGTGGACATCTCCCGGTTGATGGTGTTGCCGAAGGGGATCTCGACCCGGTCCGGCGCCGTGAGGATGACCTTGAAGTGGTCGAGGGTGTTCTGGGTGGTGCGGATCTTCTCGAACGCCGACACCGGGAGCTCCTGCTTGCTCAGGGCTTCCGGGTACTGGCCGGCACCGGGGACCTGGGTCGCGGCGCCGGGGTCGGGCTTGGCCGCGGCCGCCGCCTCCAGGTCGGAGGGCTGGCTCCAGCGGGCCGCCTGGAGCCCCCGCAGGGCGAGGGCCATCGAGTCCGCCTGGCTGGCGGAGGGCCGGCGCTGGGGCGCGACCACGTAGCTGCGCGGCTCGTCGCCGCCCTGGAGGTTGAGGGCCAGGCTGTGGGCGAGGAACCGCTGCACGGCGAGCGTGGAGTTCCCGGCGCTGGCCATGTCGCCCTCGAAGGCGGTGGACAGGGAGGCGTCGGCGACCACGGCGGTGGTGCCCGCGCCGATCGGACGGGCGGCGCTGGGGGTGTAGCCGAGGGCGCCGGTCTCCTGGAGGCTGTCGCTGCGGGTCAGCACGTTGTGGGCGCCGGCAGAGGTCGCGACGTTCACGATGGACGGGTCGATCGCGCCGTCCACGGGCCAGGAGAAGGCGGTGGAGGCGTTGACGTGCAGCACCGTCTCCACAGCCTGCTTGGCCTTGTCCGTGGCGGGCCGCAGCTGGCCCAGGGTGCCGGAGACGTCCTTGCCGTGGTGGGCGAGGGAGGCGATGTCGGGGTCGGCGAACGGCAGGGCGACGACCTTCTTGCCCTGTACGGCGTTCTCCAGGGAGCTCAGCCACTGCTCGGCCACGGCCTTGTTCCGGCCCTGGACGGGCTTTCCGTCCGGGTCGGGGCTGCGCACCCGGTATCCCTTGGTCATGGCGTCGACGGTGGCGAGCAGGTCGGGGTCGATGACCCAGGTGACGGGGAGGTCCTTGCCGAGCGAGACCATCCGCTCCAGGCGGCCGCCCGGGCGCAGCTCCTCGGCGAGGGAGTCGTCCATGAAGACCGGGGTCTGGACCTCGTCCGAGCCGGTCTCGGCGGTGAGGCGGGTCGTGGAGATCAGCGGCCACACATAGGTGAGGGAGGACCGCTTGGCGGCCGGGTCCGGCTGCCAGGGCAGGAAGGTCCGCTGGATGCCGAGCACCTGCTCGGACGGGCGGCTGTCGGTCTTCCCGGAGACGGAGACGCCCAGCTGGTAGACGCCGTCGGCGCCCAGGTCGAGCTTGTTGACCGGCACCTTGATCGTGAAGGGCTGGCCCACCTTCGAGGGGAGGGTGTCGATCTTCGCGGCGAAGGCCTGGTCGATCTCCCCGGGGTCCACCCCGGGCCGGAAGCCCTTGCGGTCCGCCACCTCGTCGATGGCCGACCGGTCGCCCACCATGGGGCCGACCCGCAGCCCGACGTGGGCTCCCTTGATCGTCTCGCGGCCGTTGTTGACCACGGTCCCCTGGATGGTCAGCGTGTCGGTCTTGACCGGGGCGCTGGGCGAGACCTCCGTCAGCTGGACGTCGACGGGGGACTCGGCGGCCTGCGCCACGGGGGCGGGAGCGTAGATGAGGGCGGCCAGCACCGGCGTTCCGCTCAGCAGGACGACCGCCCGCCGTAGCCATCGGCGCCGGGCAGGGGCGGAGGTCGCCCCTTGGATTTCTGCCGCCTCGGCCACGCGCTCACCAGTCCCTCGAAGTGTCAGTGGTCGTCGGTTCTGCGTCCACGCATGGTAACGAGACGCGCTGTGCGCGAGTGCCGCGCCTTGCTCCACAAGATCCGTTCCCGGCCGGTTCCGGTTCCCGGGCCCGGGGACGGGGCCGTGCCGTGCTCCGCCGGGCGAAACGGGGCGGCCCCGGCCGGGCGGGCCACGTACCCTTTTCTGTTGTGCCGAACGCCAATGAAGACAACCCCAGTGCCCTGAGTCAGGTGCAGCGCCGCGCGGTCAGTGAACTGCTGCGGGTCGCGCCCGTCGCCGACGAGCTCGGCCGCCGGTTCCAGGAGGCGGGCTTCCGCCTCGCCCTGGTCGGCGGGTCCGTACGCGACGCGCTGCTCGGGCGTCTCGGCAACGACCTCGACTTCACCACCGACGCGCGTCCCCAGGACGTTTTGAAGATCATCCGGCCGTGGGCCGACTCGGTGTGGGACGTCGGCATCGCCTTCGGCACCGTCGGCGCCCAGAAGGCGGCCCGCGTCGGAGACGCTGTCCGGAACTTCCAGATCGAGGTGACGACGTACCGCTCCGAGGCCTACGACCGTACCTCCCGCAAGCCCGAGGTCTCCTACGGTGACTCGATCGAGGAGGACCTGGTCCGTCGCGACTTCACCGTGAACGCCATGGCCCTGGCCCTGCCGGAGCAGGAGTTCGTCGACCCGCACGGCGGTCTGGAGGACCTGGCCGCCGGCGTGCTGCGGACGCCCGGCACCCCGCAGGACTCCTTCTCCGACGACCCGCTGCGGATGCTGCGGGCGGCCCGGTTCGCCGCCCAGCTGGACTTCGAGGTCGCTCCCGAGGTCGTGGCGGCGATGAAGGCGATGGCCGACCGGATCGAGATCGTCTCGGCGGAGCGGGTACAGGCCGAGCTGAACAAGCTGCTGCTCTCCGCCCACCCGCGCAAGGGCCTGGCGCTCCTGGTGGACACGGGTCTCGCCGACCGTTTCCTGCCCGAGCTGCCCGCGCTGCGGCTGGAGAGTGACGAGCACCACCGGCACAAGGACGTCTACGACCACTCGCTGATCGTCCTGGAGCAGGCCATCGCGCTGGAGGAGGACGGTCCGGACCTGGTGCTGCGGCTCGCGGCCCTGCTGCACGACATCGGCAAGCCCCGCACGCGCCGCTTCGAGAGCGACGGACGTGTCTCCTTCCACCACCACGAGGTGGTGGGCGCGAAGATGACCAAGAAGCGCATGACGGCGCTGAAGTACTCGAACGACATGGTCAAGGACGTGTCCCGGCTGGTGGAGCTGCACCTGCGCTTCCACGGCTACGGGGACGGCGAGTGGACGGACTCGGCGGTGCGGCGCTACGTCCGCGACGCGGGGCCGCTCCTGGAACGGCTGCACAAGCTGACCCGGTCCGACTGCACCACCCGCAACAAGCGCAAGGCCAACGCGCTGTCCCGGACCTATGACGGCCTGGAGGAGCGCATCGCGCAGCTCCAGGAGCAGGAGGAGCTGGACGCGATCCGCCCCGACCTGAACGGCAACGAGATCCAGCAGATCCTGGAGATCGGGCCGGGGCCGGCGGTGGGCAAGGCCTACGCCTTCCTGCTGGACCTGAGGCTGGAGAACGGCCCGATGGAGCACGAGGCGGCGGTCGCGGCCCTCAAGCAGTGGTGGGCCGAGCAGGCTCCCCAGGCGTGACGGGGGCCGCCGCGGCCGGGGGCAGCCACCGTTTCACGTGAAACGGTGGCTATGTTTCACGTGAAACATCGACCGGGCCGCGCCGTCGGCGCAGGAACACCGCCGTGGCGGCGTAGATCGCGGCCGTGGCCAGGAGCAGGGCCACGGACCGGCCGTCGGCGGGGAGCATCAGCGAGGACACGGCGGCCGCTCCGACAAAGGCCACGTTGAACAGCACGTCGTAGACGGAGAAGACCCGGCCCCGGTAGTCGTCGTCCACCCGGGACTGAACCACCGTGTCGGTGGAGATCTTGGCCCCCTGTGTGGCGACGCCCAGGGCGAAGGCGGCGACGAGCATCGGCCCGGGCTCGAAGAAGAGCCCGAGTGCCGGTACGAGGAGGGCCGACCCGGCAGCGCAGGCGGTGATCCAGCCCAGCGGGCCGAGCCGGCCCACCAGCCAGGGGGTCACCACGGCGGCCGCGAAGAACCCCGCCCCGGAGACCCCGACGGCGATCCCCAGCAGGGCCAGGCCGTCCGCCTCGTTGTCCGTCCACGCGTAGCGGCAGAGCATCAGCAGCATCACGGTCAGGGCCCCGTAAGCGAAGCGCATCAGGGTCATGGCGGTGAGGGCCCGGGCCGCCTCCCGCCGGCCGGCCAGGTGCCGCAGCCCCTCGGCCATGCCCCGGACGGTGAGGACGACCCCCTCGGCGACCGACGGGCGCATCCGGCCGGGAGGGTGGTCGGGCCCCAGGAGGCCGACGGCCAGCCGCAGCGCCACCAGTCCCGCGCACAGGTACAGTCCGGCGCCGACCAGGACGACGAGGGCGTTGGATCCCGAGGCGAGGATCCGGACGAGGAAGGCCAGGCCGCCGCCGGCGACCGCCGCGAGCGTCCCGGCGGTGGGCGAGAGGGCGTTGGCGGTGACCAGCTCATCGGCTTCGACGACATGCGGGAGGGCGGCCGCGAGCCCGGCGAGGACGAACCGGTTGACGGCGGTCACGGACAGGGCCGAGACGTAGAAGAGCCAGTCGGGGACGTGCGCGACGATCAGTACGGCGGTGACGCAGGCGAGGAGCGCCCGCAGGAGGTTGCCGTAGAGGAAGACCTGCCGGCGGCGCCACCGGTCGAGCAGGACTCCGGCGAAGGGGCCGATGGCGGAGTAGGGCAGCAGGAGCACGGCCATCGCGGAGGCGATGGCGGCGGGTGAGGTCTGCTTCTCCGGGGAGAAGACCACGAAGGTGGCGAGGGCGACCTGGTACGTCCCGTCGGCCGCCTGGCACAACAGCCGTACGGCGAGCAGGTTGCGGAAGTCCCTCCGGCGCAGGAGCACCCGCAGATCACGTACGACAGGCATGTGGGCAAGGGTCACATACACCGAGGGTCTCCGGACACATAGTCCGGAGACCCTCGGTGGAAGAAGCGTCGAAGCGCAGGTGTCCCGGGGGACCCTGGACCCGACCGGCGCCGTGACTAGCGCTCGACCTCGCCCTTGATGAACTTCTCGACGTTGGCCAGGGCCTCGTCGTCGAAGTACTGGACCGGCGGGGACTTCATGAAGTAGCTGGAGGCCGACAGGATCGGGCCGCCGATGCCGCGGTCCTTGGCGATCTTCGCGGCGCGCAGGGCGTCGATGATGACACCGGCGGAGTTCGGGGAGTCCCACACCTCGAGCTTGTACTCGAGGTTCAGCGGGACGTCGCCGAAGGCACGGCCCTCGAGGCGGACGTAGGCCCACTTGCGGTCGTCGAGCCACGCGACGTAGTCGGACGGGCCGATGTGGACGTTCTTCTCGCCGAGCTCACGGTCGGGGATCTGCGAGGTGACGGCCTGCGTCTTGGAGATCTTCTTCGACTCGAGGCGGTCGCGCTCGAGCATGTTCTTGAAGTCCATGTTGCCGCCGACGTTGAGCTGCATGGTGCGCTCGAGGCGGACGCCGCGGTCCTCGAAGAGCTTCGCCATCACGCGGTGCGTGATGGTCGCGCCGACCTGGGACTTGATGTCGTCACCGACGATCGGGACACCGGCCTCGGTGAACTTGTCGGCCCACTCCTTGGTGCCGGCGATGAAGACCGGGAGGGCGTTGACGAAGGCGACCTTGGCGTCGATGGCGCACTGGGCGTAGAACTTCGCCGCGTCCTCGGAACCGACCGGGAGGTAGCAGACCAGAACGTCGACCTGGCGGTCCTTGAGGATCTGGACCACGTCGACCGGAGCCTCGGAGGACTCCTCGATCGTCATGCGGTAGTACTTGCCGAGACCGTCGAGGGTGTGGCCGCGCTGGACCGTGACGCCCTTGTTCGGGACGTCGCAGATCTTGATGGTGTTGTTCTCGCTGGCGCCGATGGCGTCCGAGAGGTCCAGGCCGACCTTCTTGGCGTCGACGTCGAACGCGGCGACGAACTCGACGTCACCGACGTGGTAGTCGCCGAACTGGACGTGCATCAGACCCGGGACCTTGGTGGCCGGGTCGGCGTCCTTGTAGTACTCGACGCCCTGCACCAGCGAGGCGGCGCAGTTGCCCACGCCGACGATGGCTACGCGAACCGAACCCATTCCGGTTGCTCCCTGTCTGTTCTCGGAACGAGGCCTGCGAGATGCAGGTCTCACTTTGCTGTTTCGTCGGGCGGACCGGGTCGTCTCTGGTCCCGTCCCGCCCTCTCGCTCTCGATGAGCTCGTTCAGCCAGCGCACTTCACGCTCGACGGATTCCATTCCGTGCCGCTGCAGCTCGAGCGTGTAGTCGTCCAGGCGCTCCCGTGTGCGGGCGAGCGAGGCGCGCATCTTCTCCAGCCGCTCCTCCAGCCGGCTGCGACGGCCCTCCAGCACCCGCATCCGCACGTCCCGTTCGGTCTGGCCGAAGAAGGCGAAGCGGGCGGCGAAGGACTCGTCCTCCCAGGTGTCGGGGCCGGTGTGGGAGAGGAGCTCTTCGAAGTGCTCCTTACCTGCTGCCGTCAACCGGTAGACGATCTTGGCGCGGCGCCCTGCGAGTGAAGCGGCGAGAGCGTCTTCCGGGGCGTTCCCCGGTTCTTCGATCAACCAGCCGTTGGCGACCAGCGTCTTGAGGCAGGGATAGAGAGTCCCGTAGCTGAACGCCCTGAATACCCCGAGCGAGGTGTTGAGCCGCTTGCGCAGCTCGTACCCGTGCATGGGGGATTCGCGAAGCAGGCCGAGGACGGCGAACTCGAGGATGCCGGAGCGCCTGCTCATCCGCCTGCCCCTCTCTGCCTCTGAGTTTATGCCGAGCTGATGTATCGGCTCGATACATCCAGACCATAGATCGGGCCGCTTCCGGCGACAAGCCAAGACATGGTGACCGGTGTCACATCACCAATTCGTACGACGCAAGTTGCCTGATTTGGGGTGAACTTCGGCACTGATTGGGTTTTGGTCGTGCGTAGGCTGTGCTGCAGGACCACCGGGGGGAACCGGAATCACCTGCCGCTTCCAGGCCACTCGCCTGCCCGAGGAGTAGTCGTTCGATGAGCGAGCACCGCCGCAAACCGCCGCAGCCCCAGGGCGGCGGCCGCGCCGCGTCCCGTCGGGCTGCCCAGCAGCATCCGGGCCGGGGCGCCGGTCCCGGACGGGACGTTCCCGCCGCACCGCCCGGCGGACCCTATGCGGAACAGAGCGCCCACGGCAGCCGCGCCGACGCTCGCCGGGCCGCCCAGCGCCCCGCCGCAGGCCGAGGACGCCCAGGTGGGAACGGGGGTGGCGGCCGTAAGCGGCTCATCGACTACCCCCGCGCCGGGAAGGCCGGCTGGAAGCGGTTCGTGCCCTCCTGGAAGCTGGTCGGCGGCTCCGTCCTGGGCTTCTTCGCCGTCATCATCGCCGGGGCCGGCGTCGGCATCGCCATGGTCGGCACCCCGGACGCGAACAAGGCCGCCAAGGCGCAGAACAACGTCTTCCAGTGGGCCGACGGCAGCCAGATGGTCGCCACCGGCGGGTCCACGAACCGCCAGATCATCCCGATCGACCAGATTCCGATCTCCATGCGGAATGCGGTGATCGCCGCGGAGAACGAGTCCTTCGAAACGGACAAAGGTGTCGACCCCATGGGTATCGCCCGCGCCGTGGTGAACATGGCCACGGGCGGTTCCACCCAGGGTGGATCCACCATCACTCAGCAGTACGTCAAGAACACCTACCTCGACTCCGAGCAGACGCTCAAGCGCAAGGTCACCGAGCTCTTCATCGCGATCAAGCTGGGCGCCACCGAGGAGAAGGACAAGGTCCTCGCCGGCTACCTGAACACCGCCTACTTCGGCCGGGACGCCTACGGCATCCAGGCCGCGGCCCGTGCCTACTTCGGCAAGGACGCGAAGGACCTCAACCCGTCCGAGAGCGCGTTCCTCGCCTCCCTCCTCAAGGGCCCCAACCTCTACAACCCGGACGGCGGCATCGGCTCGGCGGCCACCCCCGAGGCCAATGAGAAGCGCGCCCGGGCACGATGGGCG
Source organism: Streptomyces katrae (assembly GCF_000966975.1). Lineage (GTDB taxonomy): Bacteria > Actinomycetota > Actinomycetes > Streptomycetales > Streptomycetaceae > Streptomyces > Streptomyces katrae. Next base: position 8,581 of record NZ_JZWV01000014.1, read on the forward strand.
TGGGTGCTCGACCGCGAGGTCGCGGTCCACCGGATGGAGCAGTCCGAGCGGGACAAGTACAAGGAGTTCCCCGCCCGGGTGGACCTCGCCCAGGCGAGCGGGATGTCCGGCCAGACCGGCTACCTGGTCGAGGTGGCCAAGGCGTACGTCATGAAGACGGCCGACATCCCCGCCGAGAGGATGGCCCTCGGCGGGTACACGATCCGGACCACCTTCCAGAAGCCCAAGGTCGACGCCCTGTCCAAGGCGGTCGAGGACACCCGCAACGACTTCCTGGACGAGAAGAAGCGGCCGGACTACGACACCTTCGTGCAGTTCGGGGCCGCCTCCGTCGACGTGAAGACCGGCGCGATCGTCGCCCTGTACGGCGGCCCCGGCTGGGACCACAAGTACTTCGCCAACAACGCCAACACCTCCGGCGTCCCGGTCGGCTCGACCTGGAAGCCGTACGTGCTGGCGGCGGCCATGGAGTACGGCACGCAGAACTCCAAGGGCTCGGGCATCTCGCCGAACAGCAAGTACAACGCCAACGACCTCACGGTCATCAACGACCGCTCCGGCAAGCCGCTGCTGGGCCCCGACGGCCAGCCGTTCAAGCAGAAGAACGAGAGCGAGTACCCGTACGGCTACGTGACCCTGAACGAGGCGATGGAGAAGTCCATCAATGTCCCGTTCGCCCAGCTCGTCTTCGACGTCGGCCACAGCAAGGTCCGCCAGGTGGCGAAGTCCACCGGCATCCTCGAGGAGTCGATGGACGAGAACAACAACGCCTCCTTCGCCCTCGGCACCTCGACGCCCAGCGCCATCCGCATGGCCGACTCCTACGCGACCTTCGCCGCCTCCGGGACGCACCACGAGCCCTTCTCCGTGCTGGAGGTCAAGAAGGACGGCAAGGACGTGCCCGGCTTCCAGGCCCCCAAGGAGTCCCGGGCCATGGACAACTCCGTGGCGGACAACATCACCAAGGTCCTGCGCAACGTGGTGGAGAACGGCACCGGCACCAAGGCCAAGAAGCTGGGCCGGCCCGCCGCCGGCAAGACCGGTACCACCGACCAGAACAAGTCGGCCTGGTTCGTCGGCTACACCCCCGAGCTGTCCACCTCGGTCACCCTGTTCCGCAACGACCCGAACTCCAAGGACAAGAAGCTCATGTCCATGAACCACGTGGGCGGTGTCGACTCCATCCACGGTGGTGACATCCCGGCGGTGATCTGGACCGAGTACATGCGCGAGGCCCTCAAGGGCACCCCGGTGAAGGACTTCCCCGAGGCCGAGGACATCGGCGTCGTCGCCGACGCCGCCGGTGCTCCCTCACCCAGCCCCTCGGTCGCCGTGTCCCCCTCCGTCTCCCCGTCCACGTCCGTGTCCCCGTCCCCGTCCACCTCGGTGTCGCCCTCCCCGTCCGAGGGGGGCAAGCCGTGCAAGCCCAAGCCGTGGAACCTGAACTGCGACCCGCAGACCGCGGCCGGTACGAGTTCCGGAGCGGGCGGCAACACGACGGGCGGCAGTACGGACCCGGCCACCACGTCCCCCACGGGCCGGCCGGGACGCCAGGGCGGCACCACCACCTGGGGCAGCATCATGGGCACCCAGGGCTGAACCCCGCCCCACCCGCACCACCGGAGGGCCGTCGCACACCGTGCGGCGGCCCTCCCCCGTGTCCGGGCCGGTACGGCAGGATGAGCCCATGACCCAGGTGCACGAGGACCGGCCGCCCGTACTGCCCACGCAGCAGGACGAGGTCGCCGCCGCCGGCAGCGAGCTCATCGGCGGACCGGCCGGCCGCCACTTCCGGCCGGGCGGCCACTGGCTGGCCCCCGTCCGCGTCGTGGTCCTCGTGGCCCTCGGCATGTTCGCGCTCGGCATGGTGCAGAAGCTGCCCTGCTACGACTGGGCCTGGTTCCAGGGCGCGGGCTCCCAGTACACCCACGCCTGCTACTCCGACATCCCGCACCTGTACTCCGCCCGCGGCTTCGCCGACGGCCTCGTCCCCTACCGCGACAGGTTCCCGGACCTGGCGGTGGACCCCAAGTACGGAGGCATGCAGTACCTGGAGTACCCGGTGCTCACCGGCGCCTTCATGGAGGTCGCCTCCTGGCTGACCCCCTCGTCCGGGGCCATCCAGCACCGCGAGCAGATGTACTGGATGGTCAACGCCGGCATGCTGATGGCCTGCGCCGCGGTCATCGCCGTCTGCGTCACCCGGACCCACCGCCGGCGCCCCTGGGACGCCCTGCTCCTCGCCCTCGCCCCCGCCTTCGCCCTCAACGCGACCATCAACTGGGACCTGCCGGCCGTCGCCCTCGCCGCAGCCGCCATGCTGATGTGGTCGCGCGGCCGCCCGCTGCTCAGCGGGGTCCTCATCGGCCTGGCGACCGCGGCCAAGCTCTACCCCGTGCTGCTGCTCGGCGTGCTGTTCGTCCTGTGCTGGCGGGCCGGGAAGTGGCGGGCGTTCGGGGCGGCCCTCGGCGGCGCGGTCGTCTCGTGGCTCGTGGTCAACCTGCCGGTCATGCTCTACGCCTGGGACGGCTGGAAGCGGTTCTACGTGTTCAGCCAGGAGCGCCCGATCGACTTCGGCTCCATCTGGCTGCTGATCTCCCAGCGCACCGGCAACCCCTTGGAGGGGGCCAACACCTACGCGACCGGGCTGACCCTGCTGCTGTGCCTGGGCATCGGCCTGCTCGCGCTGACGGCACCCCGGCGGCCCCGCTTCGCACAGCTGGCCTTCCTGGTCGTCGCCGCCTTCATCCTGGCCAACAAGGTCTACTCGCCGCAGTACGTACTGTGGCTGGTCCCGCTCGCCGCGCTGGCCCGGCCGCGCTGGCGCGACTTCCTGATCTGGCAGGCCGGTGAGCTCGTCTACTTCCTGGGGATCTGGCTGTACCTCGCCTACACGACCAGCGGGGACAAGCACCAGGGGCTGCCCCTGGAGGGCTACCAGCTGGCCATCGCCGTCCACCTGCTGGCCACGCTCTACCTGTGCGCGGTCGTCGTGCGGGACATCCTGCTGCCCGAGCGGGACGTCGTACGGCGCGACGGCTCGGACGACCCCTCCGGAGGCGTACTGGACGGGGCCGAGGACGTGTTCGTGCTCGGGGACAAGGCGAAGGCGCCGCGGTACGCGGCGCCTCCGGAGGGACAGCGGGTCGCCTGGGGCACGGACCCCAGGGACTGACCGGGGCCGGACCGGGTGGGCCCGGCCGGCCGGCGGGGTTCGGCTCAGGCGTCGAGCACCCGGTCGAACTGCGTCGTGGTGTGGCGCAGGTGGGCCACCAGCTCGTCTCCCACCTTCGGCTCGGTCGCGTCCGAGGGCACGAACAGGATCGACACCTGCATGTGCGGGGGCTCGGCGAACCAGCGCTGCTTGCCCGCCCAGACGAAGGGCGAGAGGTTGCGGTTCACGGTGGCCAGGCCGGCCCGGGCGACGCCCTTGGCGCGCGGCATCATCCCGTGGAGGGCCTTGGGGGCCTCCAGGCCCACGCCGTGCGAGGTGCCGCCGGCGACGACGACCAGCCAGCCGTCGGAGGCGGCCTTCTGCTGGCGGTAGCCGAACCGGTCCCCCTTGGCCACGCGCGTGACGTCCAGGACCGCCCCCCGGTACTGGGTGGCGTCGTGGTCGCCCAGCCACAGCCGGGTACCGATGCGGGCGCGGAAGCGGGTCTGCGGGAACTGCTGCTGGAGCCGGGCCAGCTCCTCGGCCCGCAGGTGGCTGACGAACATGGTGTGCAGCGGCAGCCGGGCCGCGCGCAGCCGGTCCATCCAGCCGATGACCTCCTCGACGGCGTCCGAGCCGTCGGGCCGGTCCAGCGGCAGGTGCAGGGCGAAGCCCTCCAGCCGGACGTCCTCGATCGCCGAGTGGAGCAGGCCCAGGTCCTGCTCGGAGATGCCGTGGCGGCGCATCGAGCTCATGCACTCGATGACCACGCGCGCTCCGACCAGGCCGCGGACCCCGTCCACGGACGCCACCGAACGGATCACCCGGTCCGGCAGCGGCACCGGCTCCTCACCCCGCCGGAAGGGGGTGAGGACGAGCAGGTCGCCGCCGAACCGGTCCTTGATGCTCGCGGCCTCGTACGTCGTCCCGACGGCCAGGATGTCGGCGCCCATCCGGGTCGCCTCCTCGCACAGCCGCTCGTGGCCGAAGCCGTATCCGTTGCCCTTGCAGACGGGGATCAGACCGGGGAACTGGTCGATGATCGTCTTCTGGTGCGCACGCCAGCGCGCGGTGTCGACGTAGAGCGTGAGCGCCATGCCCGTCCGGAGCCTTTCTCGGATAGCTGCGTGGTGCAGCGGTGCGGTGTGTGTGGAAGGGGCGGGGTGGGGGTCAGCGGCGCGACATGTAGATGTCGAGCGCCTTGTGCAGCATCTTGTTGAGGGGGAAGTCCCACTCGCCGACGTACTCGACGGCCTCGCCGCCCGTACCGACCTTGAACTGGATCAGGCCGAACAGGTGGTCGTTCTCGTCCAGGGTGTCACTGATGCCGCGCAGGTCGTAGACGCTGGCACCGAGCGCGTACGAGTCGCGCAGCATGCGCCACTGCATGGCGTTGGACGGACGGACCTCGCGCTTGTGGTTGGCGGAGGCGCCGTAGGAGTACCAGACGTGCTGGCCGACCGTCAGCATCGTGGCGGCAGCGAGCGGTTCGCCCTCGTGCTTGGCGATGTACAGCCGCATGCGGTTGGGGTCCTCGGAGTTGAGGGCCGTCCACTGGCGCTGGAAGTAGCTGAGCGGGCGCGGGCGGAACTTGTCGCGCTCGGCCGTGATCTCGTACAGGTACTGCCAGGTCGGCAGGTCCTCGTAGCCGCCCTGGACGACCTCGACGCCGGCCTTCTCGGCCTTCTTGATGTTGCGGCGCCACAGCTGGTTGAAGCCCTTGAGGACGTCGTCCAGCGAGCGGTTCGCGAGCGGCACCTGGAAGACGTAGCGGGGCTGGACGTCGCCGAAGCCGGCACCGCCGTCCTCGCCCTGCTGCCAGCCCATGCGGCGCAGCTTGTCGGACACCTCGAAGGCGCGGGGCTCGATGTAGGAGGCCTCCACGTCGCGCAGGCGCTTGACCTCGGGGTCCTGGATACCGGCCTTGATGGCGGCGGAGTTCCAGCGGCGGATGACGACGGGCGGGCCCATCTTCACGGTGAAGGCGCCCTGCTGCTTGAGGTGCGCCAGCATCGGCTGGAGCCACTCCTCCAGGTTGGGGGCGTACCAGTTGATCACCGGGCCCTCGGGGAGGTAGGCGAGGTAGCGCTTCACCTTGGGCAGCTGGCGGTACAGGACGAGGGCGGCGCCGACGAGTTCACCGGACTTGTCGAACCATCCCAGGTTCTCCGAGCGCCACTCGTTCTTGACGTCGGCCCACGCCGGGACCTGGCAGTGACTAGCCGAGGGCAGGCTCTGGAGGTACGCCAGATGCTGCTCTCGGCTGATGGTGCGCAGGGACAGGCTCATGCGGGTTGTCTCCTCGGGCGGCTTCGCTGCTATGGCGCGAAGCCTACTGCGACGGGGGCGCCACCCATCTGGGGGACGGGCCGTAGCCCGGGCCGGTGTCCGGCCGGCGCCCCGCCGAGGAGATCCCCCCGTCAGCCCATCCAGCCGCCGAAGAGGCCGCCGTGCGCCATGCCGAGGAAGAAGCCGATCCCAGCCGCGCCAAGGCCGATGATCAGTGCGAAGCGCTCGCGTGTCGTCGCGGAGATGAACTGCCCGTACAGGCCGGTCGCGATTCCGAGCAGCCCCGTCCAGGAGCTGAGCAGGTGCAGATTGTGGAAGAACGCAGTGACGAACGCCACGGCGCCGAGGATCAGGGTGACCGCCACCAGGGTGTCCTGGAGGGGGTGGGGCTTGCCGTCGGTCGCGAGCAGGGAGATGGGCGGACGGTCCATTGCCTGTGCCATAGGAAGGCACCTCCTGGCTGAAGCAGAGCGGTGCTGCGACGCAGCCTCCGGCCGGGGCCGGGGGCATAGCACCGAGCACACCCGATGCATACAGATTGTGGCCCCCTCCTGCCGGATTTCAACCGGAAGGAGTCGAGCAGGTAGTCTGTACGGTCTGCGCGGTGTCTGCTCTCAGGCACCGTGCGGCACGCATCACGACCCTCCTGCCACGGATCGACCGTGGCCGCTGAGTCCAAAGGAGGTGGGTTCCACATGCGTCACTACGAAGTGATGGTCATCCTCGACCCCGATCTCGAGGAGCGCGCTGTCTCCCCGCTGATCGAGAACTTCCTCTCCGTCGTCCGTGAGGGCAACGGAAAGGTCGAGAAGGTCACACAAGGTCGAGAAGGTCGACACCTGGGGCCGTCGTCGTCTCGCTTACGAGATCAAGAAGAAGCCCGAGGGCATCTACTCGGTCATCGACCTGCAGGCCGAGCCTGCGGTCGTCAAGGAGCTCGACCGCCAGATGAACCTGAACGAGTCGGTTCTCCGGACCAAGGTCCTTCGCCCCGAGACCCACTGAACTCCGGTTCAGCGGTAATCGGGATCGAGTAGCACAGCAGCCCAGCAGCAATCCCCGCCGAGAGGTTCATCCATGGCAGGCGAGACCGTCATCACGGTCGTCGGCAATCTCGTCGACGACCCCGAGCTGCGCTTCACCCCCTCGGGTGCGGCGGTCGCGAAGTTCCGTGTCGCGTCCACCCCCCGCACCTTCGACCGTCAGACCAACGAGTGGAAGGACGGCGAGAGCCTGTTCCTGACCTGCTCGGTGTGGCGGCAGGCGGCCGAGAACGTCGCCGAGTCCCTCCAGCGGGGCATGCGCGTCATCGTGCAGGGCCGGCTGAGGCAGCGGTCGTACGAGGACCGTGAGGGTGTCAAGCGCACGGTCTACGAGCTGGACGTCGAGGAAGTCGGCCCCAGCCTGAAGAACGCCACGGCCAAGGTCGCCAAGACCACCGGTCGCGGTGGCCAGGGTGGATACGGCGGCGGCGGTCAGCAGCAGGGCGGCGGCAGCTGGGGAGCCCCCAGCGGCGGTCCCCAGGGCGGCGGAGCTCCCTCCGACGACCCGTGGGCGTCCAGCGCGCCGGCCGGCGGCCAGCAGCAGGGCGGCGGGGGCGGCTGGGGCGGAAGCTCCGGCGGCTCCGGCGGTGGCTACTCGGACGAGCCCCCCTTCTAGGGCGGCCCGTAACCCCACTTCTTGATCACACAGGAGAGACACAATGGCGAAGCCGCCTGTGCGCAAGCCTAAGAAGAAGGTCTGCGCGTTCTGCAAGGACAAGACCGCGTACGTGGACTACAAGGACACGAACATGCTGCGGAAGTTCATTTCCGACCGCGGCAAGATCCGTGCCCGCCGCGTTACCGGCAACTGCACGCAGCACCAGCGTGACGTCGCCACGGCCGTGAAGAACAGCCGTGAGATGGCGCTGCTGCCCTACACGTCCACCGCGCGCTAAGGAAAGGGTGACCGACTAATGAAGATCATCCTGACCCACGAGGTCTCTGGCCTCGGTACCGCCGGCGATGTCGTCGACGTCAAGGACGGTTACGCTCGCAACTACCTGGTCCCGCGTGGTTTCGCGATCCGCTGGACCAAGGGTGGCGAGAAGGACGTGGCGCAGATCCGCCGCGCCCGCAAGATCCACGAGATCGCGACCATCGAGCAGGCCAACGAGGTCAAGGCCCAGCTCGAGGGTGTGAAGGTCCGTCTGGCCACCCGCGCGGGTGACGCCGGTCGCCTCTTCGGTTCCGTCACCCCGGCCGACATCGCCACGGCGATCGAGGCTTCCGGTGGCCCGAAGGTCGACAAGCGCCGCGTGGAGCTGGGCTCCCCGATCAAGACCCTCGGTTCGTACCAGGTCTCCGTGCGTCTGCACGCCGAGGTCGCCGCGAACGTGGGCATCGAGGTCGTCGCCGCCTAAGGGCAGCGCATGAAGGGCCGCACCCCTCCGGGGTGCGGCCCTTCGTCGTTTCCGGCCGGCGTCGTTTCACGTGAAACATGCCCCCGGGGTCAGCGGGTGGCGCCCGCCACCAGCCACCGGCCCGAGCGGGCGCGCAGCTGGAGGGTGGCCATCCGGACCACCATCATCAGCGTCATGGCCCACCACAGGGCCGTCAGACCGCCGCCGAGGACGGGGACGAGCAGGGCTGCCGGGGCGAACACGGCGAGGGTCAGCAGCATGGCCCGGGCGAGGTAAGGGCCGTCCCCGGCGCCCATCAGCACCCCGTCGAGGACGAACACGACCCCGCAGACGGGCTGGGCCAGGGCCACGACCAGCAGTGCGGGGAGCAGGGCGTCCTCCACCACGGGGTCCGCGGTGAACAGCGGGATGAACACGGGGCGGCCCAGGACGACCAGCAGCCCCAGCACCACGCCCGAACCGATGCCCCACCGCACCATGCGGCGGCAGACGGCCTGGGCGCCCTCGGTGTCGCCGGCTCCCAGGTAGCGGCCGATGATGGCCTGCCCCGCGATGGCGATGGCGTCCAGGGCGAAGGCCAGCAGGCTCCACAGGGACAGCGCGATCTGATGGGCAGCGATGTCGGCGTCCCCCAGCCGGGCCGCCACCGCGGTGGCGATCATCAGGATGGCGCGCAGGGACAGGGTGCGGACCAGCAGGGGCGCGCCCGCCTGGGCGCTGGCGCGGATGCCGGCCGCGTCGGGCCGCAGGGAGGCGCCGTGCCGGCGCGCGCCCCGGACCACCACCCAGAGGTAGGCGGCCGCCATGGCGCACTGGGCGATGACCGTGCCCCAGGCCGATCCCGCGATCCCCAGCCCCGCTCCGTAGACCAGGGCCACGTTCAGGGCGCCGTTGAGGGCGAAGCCGCCGATGGCCACGTAGAGCGGCGTGCGGGTGTCCTGGAGGCCGCGGATGACCCCGGTGGCCGCCAGCACCATGAGCATGGCCGGGATGCCGAGCGCGGAGATGCGCAGGTAGCTGATCGCGTACGGGGTGACGGTGTCCGAGGCGCCGAAGAGGGAGATCAGCGAAGGCGCGGTGGTCAGGACGACGGCGACGACCGCCGCGCCGAGCAGGAGGGCGAGCCAGATGCCGTCCATGCCCTGCCGTATCGCGGCTCGGAGGTCACCGGCGCCCACCCGGCGGGCGACGGCCGCGGTGGTGGCGTAGGCGAGGAAGACGAAGACGCTCACGGCGGTCGTGAGCAGCGCGGCCGCGACGCCGAGGCCGGCCAGCTGGGGCGTGCCGAGGTGGCCCACGATGGCGCTGTCGGCCATCACGAAGAGGGGCTCGGCGACGAGGGCGCCGAAGGCGGGGAGGGCGAGGGCGAGGATCTCGCGGTCGTGCCGTCTCGGGGCGGCCTTCTCAGCTGTGGGGGCCTGTGTCATGTGCTCAATCTAATCTTCCACAGGTAATAGACACAAGTGTCTATGGATCCTTACCGGGGCCCTGACTTGGGCGTTCTCGGCGTACAGGTACGAGCGATCTTGGGACAGTGGCCAAGAATTTTCTCCGCAGCCGTCGGTGGAGGAGAAAATTGCAGGTCAGCGCCGGTGCCAAGGTGGGTCAGGTGATTTTGTCCACAGCACCGTCCCCCGGTCTGTGCACAGCTTCGGGCGACTTACCCACAGCATTGGGTCCGTCGTCCACATGTCATCCACACAGCCTGTGGATAACAAGATTGGCTGACGTCGCCCGCGGCCCTACCGTGGAGCGTTGCCCGACGCGCCGAGAGCCGATCCGGGTGTCCCAAATGTCAGAGCCGTGTCGTAGAAAGAGTGACACGGCGAGGTCCGCGTTGCGGACGGGAGGAGGCGGCCCGGTGAGCATGCCCGAGCCCATGGACGACCCCTGGGCCGACAGCGGTCCCAGCGACCGTCTGCCCGCCCGTCCGCGCCGGAACGGTGAGGGCCGCGGCCGCGGCGGTGACGAGGACCGCGACCGGGGCCGCGAGGGCGGCTCCTGGGACGGCGGGGGCGGCGGCTTCGAACGCGTCCCGCCCCAGGACCTCGACGCCGAGCAGTCCGTGCTGGGCGGCATGCTGCTGTCCAAGGACGCGATCGCCGACGTGGTCGAGGTCCTCAAGGGCCACGACTTCTACCGCCCGTCGCACGAGACGATCTACCAGGCCATCCTCGACCTGTACGCGAAGGGCGAGCCCGCCGACCCCATCACCGTCGGCGCGGAGCTGACCCGGCGCGGCGAGATCAGCAAGGTCGGCGGCGCCTCGTACCTGCACACCCTGGTGCAGTCCGTACCGACCGCGGCGAACGCCGAGTACTACGCGGAGATCGTCCACGAGCGGGCCGTCCTGCGCCGCCTCGTCGCAGCCGGTACGAAGATCACACAGATGGGGTACGCGGCGGACGGCGACGTCGACGAGATCGTCAACAGCGCCCAGGCGGAGATCTACGCCGTCACCGAGCAGCGGACCTCCGAGGACTACCTGCCCCTCGGCGACATCATGGAGGGCGCGCTCGACGAGATCGAGGCCATCGGATCGCGCTCCGGACAGATGTCGGGCGTGCCGACCGGGTTCACCGACCTGGACTCCCTGACCAACGGACTGCACCCCGGTCAGATGATCGTCATCGCGGCCCGTCCCGCCATGGGCAAGTCGACGCTCGCGCTGGACTTCGCCCGTGCCTGCTCCATCAAGAGCAACCTGCCGAGCGTCATCTTCTCCCTCGAAATGGGCCGCAACGAGATCGCGATGCGCCTGCTCTCGGCAGAGGCCCGGGTGGCGCTGCACCACATGCGCTCCGGCACCATGACCGACGACGACTGGACCCGGCTCGCCCGCCGGATGCCCGACGTCTCGGCGGCCCCGCTCTACATCGACGACTCCCCGAACCTGTCGATGATGGAGATCCGGGCCAAGTGCCGTCGGCTCAAGCAGCGCAACGACCTCTCGCTCGTGGTCATCGACTACCTCCAGCTGATGCAGTCGGGCGGCTCCCGCCGTCCCGAGAGCCGTCAGCAGGAGGTCTCGGACATGTCCCGAAACCTCAAGCTGCTGGCCAAGGAGCTCGAGGTGCCGGTGATCGCGCTCTCCCAGCTGAACCGTGGTCCCGAGCAGCGCACCGACAAGAAGCCGATGGTCTCCGACCTGCGTGAGTCCGGCTCCATCGAGCAGGACGCCGACATGGTGATCCTGCTGCACCGTGAGGACGCGTACGAGAAGGAGTCCCCCCGTGCGGGCGAGGCGGACCTGATCGTCGCCAAGCACCGTAACGGTCCGACCGCCACCATCACCGTGGCTTTCCAGGGCCACTATTCGCGGTTCGTGGACATGGCCAACACGTAGCATCCGATCATGGATGCCCTCTCTGAAGACCTCGAACTCCTCCCCTCGACCCGGCGCGCGCTGAGCCACCGGATCGCCGTCGCGCAGAGCGAGGGCCGGGCCCCGTCCGTGGTGGCCGCGGTCGTGCGGGGCGGGGAAGTGGTCTGGGAGGGGTCGCGGACCTCGGTCGAGGGGCACGGCCCTGACGGGGACGTGCAGTACCGGGTGGGGTCGATCACGAAGACCTTCACGGCGGTCCTGGTGCTGCGGCTGCGGGACGAGGGGCTGCTGGCCCTCTCGGACCCGCTGGGCAAGCACCTGCCCGGGACCGGCGCCGACGAGGTGACCATCGCCCAGCTGCTGGCCCACACCGGCGGGCTGGCGGCCGAGACCCCCGGCGAATGGTGGGAGCGCACCCCGGGCGCACAGCGGCCCGGACTCGCCGACGTGCTCGGCGAGGAGCCGTTCAAGCACACGCCGGGGACGCGGCACCACTACTCCAACCCGGGTTACACCCTGCTGGGTTCGCTCGTCGAGGCGCTGCGCGGGAAGCCCTGGGAGGACGTGCTGCGCACCGAGGTCCTGGAGCCGCTGGGGCTGCACCGTACGAGTGGGCAGCCGCAGGCGCCGCACGCTGGCGGCTGGGCGGTGCACCCCTGGGCGGACGTGATGATGCCGGAGCCGGCGGAGGACCTGGGACTGATGGCTCCGGCCGGCCAGCTGTGGTCCACGACCCGCGACCTGGCACGGTTCGCCGTCCTGCTGATGCACGGCGACGAGCGGGTGCTGAGCGCGGAGAGCGTACGGGAGATGCGCACCGCGGTGGCGCCCCCGGAGCCCGGGCTCGCGGACGCCGGCTACGGGCTGGGGCTGCAGCTCGCGGACCAGCGCGGGCGCCGGCTGGCCGGGCACGGCGGTTCGCTCCCCGGGTTCGTCGCCGGGCTCTGGCTGAGTGAGGCGGACGACGTGGCCGCCGTGGTGCTGTCGAACTGCACCTCGGGTCTGCCGGCCTCGGGGGTGGCCACCGACCTGCTCGGGATCGTGGCGGACGCGGAACCCCGCTTCCCGACGCCGTGGCGGCCCTTCGCGGAGGCCGACCGGGTGCCGCTGGAGCTCTGCGGTGTCTGGTACTGGGGCACCGCACCCCATGGACTGCGACTGAAGTCGGACGGGTCGCTGGAGTTGGGCCCGGTGGGCGTGACGGGCCGGTCGGCCCGTTTCCGGGCCGGGAGCGACGGCACGTGGACGGGTCTGACGGGCTACTACGCGGGTGAGACCCTGCGGGCGGTACGACGGGAGGACGGCTCCGTGAGCCACCTCGACCTGGCCTCGTTCGTCTTCACGCGCGAGCCCTACGACCCCGGGGCCCCGGTGCCCGGCGGGGTGGACCCGCAGGGCTGGCGGGGCATCGGCTGACGTCAGAGCTGGAGCTTGAACCCCACGTGGGAGGGGGTGAAGCCGAGCCGCTCGTAGAAGCGGTGGGCATCGGTGCGGCTCACGTCCGAGGTGAGCTGTACCAGTTGGCAGTTCTCCTCGCGGGACCGGTCGACGGCCCACTCGATGAACCGCGTGCCCAGTCCGCTGCCGCGTTCGTCGGCGTGGATGCGGACTCCTTCGATGATCGAGCGGGTGGATCCCCTGCGGGACAGGCCCGGCACGAACGTCAGCTGGAGGGTGCCCACGACGCGCTCGCCGCGCACGGCGACCACGACGTGCTGGTGCGGGTCCTCGGTCAGCCGCTTGAGGGCCCTGGCGTACGGAGCCAGGTCGTCCGGGGACTCACGGGTGGCGCCGAGCGGATCGTCGGCGAGCATGGCGACGATGGCGGGCAGGTCCGCCTCGGTGGCGGGCCGGATGGTCAGCCCGGAAGGTTCGTTCATGGTCGGCTCTCCTCTGCTCAGCCGGCGGCGACGGTGAGGGGGGCCCAGCGACGGGTCCAGTCACCCGGCAGGCCGGGGATGTCCCTGGTCATGACCGCGTTGAAGGCGAGGGATTCCAGACCACGTTCCTTCAGCCAGGACACCAGCTCCTCGTGGCGCACGTCGACATCGGTGCGCAGGGGGCGGTCGGTGCTCGCGGCCAGGGCGGTCACCAGTGCCTGGGCGGTGGCGGTGTCCCGGGCGATCAGGGGGCCGACGACATGGGTCTCCATGTTGGGCCAGATGGCGGCGTATCCGATGAGCGTGCCGGAGTCGTCCTCGGCCACGAGCAGCCGGTCCGTGAAGGCGGGCAGGCGCGTGATCATGTGGGTCCGGTCGGTGCCGAACACCTCCGTGTCCAGTCGGATGATCCTGGGAAGGTCATCGGCGGTGGCCGGCCGGACCGGGACGGCGCCGGAGCCGGTCCGCTCGGGATCGGGCAGGAAGGGGCCGCGGAGCATCTCCGCACGGCCCGTGGTGTCGAAGCCGAGCTCTTCGTAGAGCGGGCGGCCGTAGGGAGTGGCGTGCAGGGTGAGCGGGACGCCGGCGAGGACCTCGTCGCAGATGTACCGCATGAGGCGGCGGCCCAGACCCTGGCGGGCGAACCGGTCGGCGACGAGGACCATGCCGATGGCGGCGAGGTCGGGTTCGTCCCGGTCGTCCCCGTAGGCGGTCACGACGCAGGCCGCGGCGAGGCCCTGCCCGTCGGGCGCGTCGATGCCGTATCCGGTGCCGGCCGTGAGGAGCAGCCCCCACTTGTGGTCCTCGCGCGGCCAGCCGCGGTCCTGGGACAGGTCGGCGCAATGGCGGAGATCGTCCGGGGCCAGCGCGCGGATCGGCAGATCGGTGAGCAGTGGTGGTGTCACCGGCCCAGAGTGGATCATCCGCTCCTCGGGCGTCCAGGGGATTCCGGTGGCCGACGGGTCGATGTTTCACGTGAAACACGGTGCTTCGCGCCAAAAGCAGAGGTTAGCCTCGACGGCTATGACGCTGCTGCACCTGTTCGATCTCGACGGAACCCTGATGTACGGCTCGGCCGCCCCGGTCGAGATCTCCCGGCAGCTCGGCCTGGAGGTCGAGATAGCCGAGCTGGAACGGGCCTTCGGCGCCCGTGAGATCGGCCCGCAGGAGTTCTCCACGGCTGCGCGCGAGATGTGGGCCGAGCTGACGCCCGCGCACGTCCGGGCGGCCTTCGACGGGGCCCCGTGGCTGATCGGGATCCGGGACGTCTGGCAGGAGATCCGCGAGCGCGGGGACTACTGCGCCGTGATCTCCCTGTCTCCCTCGTTCTTCGTCGAGCTGCTGTTGGAGTGGGGCGCGCACGCCGCGCACGGCTCGGTCTTCCCCGAGGTGCCCTTCACCCGGCCCGTCGACGTGACGGGGATCCTGACGCCGGAGGGCAAGCTGACGGTCGCGGACCGGCTGTGCGAGCGCTTCGGGGTGACCCGGGCCGACTGTGTGGCGTACGGGGACTCGATGACCGACGCGGTCCTCTTCGGGGCCCTGCCGCGGTCGGTGGCGGTGAACGCGCGCCCGCATCTGGTGGAGCGGGCCACCCATGTCTACGAGGGCCGTGACCTGCGGGAGGCATACCAGCTCCTGGGCGGGACGCGCCCGGGAGTCGCAGCATCTTAAGGGGATCGTGGGTTCGAAACGCGGTTTTTCCCCATTCCCCCGCGGTCCTCTCGGTCGGCTGGCACGCTGTGAAACCCGGAACCACGGATTCGAGGCCGTGGCGTGTGAGACCCGACCGAGATGCTCGAAGCGAGGCACCGCATGGACCTTCCGCCCACCAGATCGGCGAGACCGACGGGCCGGATACCTTCCGGGGGCGGTGCGACCGAACCCTCCCCGGACGCCGTCCTCATCCGTCGGACCCTTGCCGAGGTCGCTCCCGTCGCCGACAAGGTCACCTCTTATTTCTACGCCCTGGTCTTCACGGGCCATCCGCAGCTGCGGGAGATGTTCCCCGTGGCCATGGACGTCCAGCGCGACCGCCTGCTGAAGGCGCTGCTGACGGCAGCAGAGCACATCGACGACCCGGCGGTGCTCACCCCGTATCTGCGCCGGCTCGGCACCGGGCACCGCAAGTACGGCACCATGGCCGCCCACTACCCGGCGGTCGGGGAGGCGCTGATCGGTGCGCTGGCCCGGTACGCGGAGTTCACCTGGGGCCCGGAGGCGGAAGCCGCCTGGGTACGGGCGTACACCGCCATCTCCCAGATCATGATCGACGCGGCGGCGGAGGACGAGGTGCGGGCGCCGGCGTGGTGGCACGCCGAGGTGGTCTCCCACGACCTGCGCACCTCGGACATCGCGGTTCTGACGGTCCGTCCCGACCAGCCGTACCCGTTCCTCGCCGGCCAGTACACGAGCCTGGAGACCCCGTGGTGGCCGAGGGTCTGGCGGCACTACTCCTTCGCCTCGGCGCCGCGCGCCGACGGGCTGCTGTCCTTCCACGTCAAGGCGGTGCCGGCCGGCTGGGTCTCCAACGCCCTGGTGCGCCGTGCCCGCCCGGGGGACGTACTGCGGCTGGGCCCGCCTGCCGGGTCGATGGTGGTGGACCACAGCACCGACAACGGGATGCTGTGCCTGGGCGGGGGGACCGGCATCGCCCCGATCAAGGCGCTGATCGAGGACGTGGCCGAGCACGGCGAACGCCGGCCGGTGGAGGTCTTCTTCGGGGCGCGCAGCGATGACGACCTGTACGACAAGGACACCCTGCTGGGCCTGCAGCGTTCCCATCCGTGGCTGTCGGTGCGCCCCGTGATCGGGGAGGGCATGGCGGGCCAGCTGCCGCACGCGGTCGGCGAGAACGGGCCCTGGAGCTCGTACGACGCCTTCATCTCCGGGCCGCCCGCGATGATCCGCAGCGGTGTGGACGCGCTCAAGCGGATCGGGATCCCCGGGGAGCGCATCCGCTACGACGCGCTCGAGGAACTGGCGGGCGTCGCCGGCTGAGACCGGCACGGGCCCGCCCGCTCCCCCGGGTATTCAGCCCAGGTCGGGGGCGTGCATGGCGCGCACCCCCTCGATGTTGCCGTCGAGGTAGTGGCGCAGCGAGAGCGGGACGAGGTGGACCGCGGCGATGCCGACGCGACTGAAGGGCACGCGGACGATCTCGTACTCGCCCTGCGGATCGTTGACTTCGGGGCCGTGCCGGCGTTCGGGGTCCATCGATTCGAGGTGGCAGACGAAGAAGTGCTGCACCTTCACCCCGGTCACTCCCCCCGAGGCGATGTGCTCGACGGTGTCGACGAAGCAGGGCACCACATCGGTGATCTTGGCGCCGAGTTCCTCGTCGAGCTCTCTGTGGAGGGCGTCCACCACGGTGGCGTCGGAGGGTTCCACACCGCCGCCCGGGGTGACCCAGTACGGATCGACGCCGGGCTTGGTGCGCTTGATGAGGATCAGGTCGTCACCGTCGAGCAGGATCGCTCGGGCGGTGCGTTTGACCACGGGACGTTCGGTCATGGGAGAAGAGTGGCCCACGTCCGCGCTTCTGAAACGCGCCATCGTCCGAAACCCGAGGGGCTCACCAGTGCGCGGCGGCGCGCAGCAGGCGGTCATGGGCACGGGCCAGGTGGGCGAGGGCCAGACTGCCGGTCCGTACGACGAGGAACCAGGTGCGCAGCGGCGGTACGGAGGGCTCCAGCAGGGCGACGACCTGACCGCGGTCGAGGGCGTCCTGGCAGAGGTAGCGGGGCAGGACGGCGAGTCCGGCGCCGGCCCGGACGCACTCCAGCACGGCCCGCAGGTCGGGGGCCACGACGGTGGCGGCGGTGTCCGGGGCGGAGCCGGGTACGGCGTCGAACACGGCGGACCAGTAGCGGGTGACCAGCGGCAGGCTCTCGTGGACCTCGACGACCGGGATTCCGTCGAGGGCCTCGGGGCCCTTGGCGAGCAGTTCGCCCGGGTCGGCGAGGGCGGCCCAGTAGGGCGCGGCGACCAGCACCTGCTCCTCGTCGCAGAGGGCACCGGCCGTGAAGGGCCCGCCGCGCGGCCGGGCGGTGGTGACGACCAGGTCGTGCTGGCCGGCGGCGAGCCCGGCGAGGTTCTCCTCGGCGTCGGCCGCGAAGACCGTGCGCAGCGTCTGGCCGTGGCCGACGAGGGGCGCGAGGGCGGGCAGCACCCGCAGGGTCAGGAACTCGGGCGGCCCGGCGAGGTGCAGGGTGCGCAGGGCGCCGGCGGTCTGCCGCTCGGTCTCGGCGATCCGCAGCAGGGCGTCCAGGTGCGGGGCGGCCTTGTGGGCCAGTTCGTCGCCGACGGCGGTGGGCGTGACGCCGCGGGCCCGGCGGTGGAACAGGGGGCGGCCGAGCTGGCGCTCCAGGGTCCGGATCTGGGAGGTGACCGCGGGCTGGGACAGCCCGAGGAGCGTGGCGGCCCGGGTGAACGAGCCGGCCCGGTGCACGGCGACGAACGTGCGCAGCAGGGCCAGGTCCATGGCGGCCCCTCTCGGTGGGGGCCTTCAACTATAAATATGCCGATAGGTTCCTGTCGTTACCGTGATTGGACTCTGACGCTGAGTCAACTAGCCTTGTCGACGTGGTTCTTGCGGGCAGGAACCCGGTGCGGTCCGAGCCACCAGGGGGGAGGCTCGGACCGCTTGCCCCTGGCCTCAGGCCCCGGAATCCGCCTGGTTCAGGGCCCGGATCACGTCCGAGACCAGGTCACGGGGGTCCTCGGCGCCGGCGGAGAAACGGATGAAGCCCTCGGGCACGGCGTCTCCGCCCCAGCGTCCGCGCCGTTCGGCGGTGGACCGCACCCCACCGAAGCTCGTGGCGTCCTCGACCAGACGCAGGGCGGACATGAAGCGTTCCGCGTGCGCGCGGTCGGGCAGGGTGAAGGAGACCACCGACCCGAAGCCGCTCATCTGCCGGGCCGCCGTCTGGTGGGAGGGGTCCGAGGTGAGGCCCGGGTAACGCAGCCCGGTCACCTCGGTACGGCCGGCCAGTGCCTCGGCGACGGAGCGGGCGTTGGCCCACTGGCGTTCGGCCCGCAGCTGGATGGTGGCCAGGGAGCGGTGGGCGAGCCAGGCCTCCATCGGCCCGGGAACCGCTCCGACGATCTTGCGCCAGCGCCGGACGCCCGCGGCGAGCTCCGGGTCGCGGCAGGCGACGTAGCCGAGCAGCAGGTCGCCGTGGCCGGTGAGCCCCTTGGTGCCGCTGGCGACGGAGAAGTCCGCGCCCAGCTCCAGCGGGCGCTGCCCGAGCGGGGTGGCGAGGGTGTTGTCGACGGCGACCAGGGTGCCCGCCGTGTGCGCGGCGGCCACCAGACGGCGTACGTCGCACACGTCGAGCCCCGGGTTGGACGGGGTCTCGATCCACAGCAGCCGGGCCCCTTCGAGGACCGTGAGCTGTGCGTCCCCGCCGGTGGGCGCGGTGCGCACGTGGACCCCGTACGCCTCAAGCTGCTCGCGGACCAGGGGCAGCGCCTGGTAGCCGTCGTCGGGCAGGACGACGGTGTCCCCGGCGCGGGCCTGCGAGAGGAGGACGGCGGAGACCGCGGCCATGCCAGAGGCGAAGACGATCGTGTCCACGTCCTCGCGGCCGGGCGCCTCCAGTTCGCCGATCGCGCGTTCCAGCAGGGTCCAGGTGGGATTGGTGTCGCGACCGTAGGTGTACGGGCCCGTCACCTCGCCGGGGAGGTGGAAGTGGGCGGCGAAGACGGGTCCGGGCAGGGGCGGTTCGTTCTTGACGGGTTCGGGAAGCCCGGCGCGCACGGCTCGCGTGCCGTCGCCGTAGGAGGCCGCCGAGGCCGTCTCGCCGGCGGGGTGTCCGGTCACGGCTAGTCCTTGTCGGGCAGGGCCAGGTTCAGGGCCCAGGAGACGACGGAGATGATCAGCCCGCCGAGGACGGCGGTCCAGAAGCCGTCGACGTGGAAGCTGAGGTGGACCTGCTCGGCGACCCAGGAGGTCAGCAGCAGCATCAGGGCGTTCACGACGAGGGTGAACAGGCCCAGGGTGAGGATGAAGAGCGGGATGGAGAGCAGCTTCACCACGGGCTTGACGATGAGGTTGACCAGACCGAAGACGAGCGCGACCAGGATCAGCGTCAGCGCGCGGCGGCCCAGGCTGCTGCCGTCGTCGAGGGTGATGCCGGAGAGCAGCCAGATGGCGACGGCCAGGGCCCCCGCGTTGGCGAGCGTCTTGACTACGAAATTCGTCATGTGTCTGATCGTGGCAGAGAACATCCGGGCCGGGCATCGGCAGATCAGCGGATCCCGCGGCACCACTGGGCAACGGCAAGGGGCACAACGGACATGAAGGCCTTCCGGCTGGACGAGCTCGAAGCGGAACGAGCCGCCAACGACGGCGCCTACCTGCAGTTCCTGCGCGAGCGGAACATGTCGGTCGGGCTCTATTCGCTCGACGCCGGGCAGAGCGACCCGCAGCAGCCGCACCGTCAGGACGAGGTGTACTTCGTGGTGAGCGGCCGCGCCTCGATCACGGTCGGGGAGGAGACGACGACGGTGGCGAACGGCAGCGTCGTGTACGTCCCGGCGGGGGTGCCGCACAAGTTCCACCACATCACCGAACCGCTCAAGGTGCTGGTGGTCTTCTCCCCGCCCGAGGGCTGAGCGCCCCGGCGCTCTGAGGGTCGTCCCCCCCGATCCCCCTAGGGGGCGGGTCAGGGGGTTCCGGGGGCTCGCGGGCCCCCGGTCCGTCCTTCCGGCTCCTAAGCTCGTGACCAAGGAAGAAGCCAGGGACACCGGCGAGGACGAGGAAGAGGTAAGGACATGGACGGGATCCGAGCGATGTTCGCGGGCACGCCGTGGTGGGTCAAGTGGGTCGCCGTTCCGCTGCTGGCGCTCTTCGTCTTCGGCGGCATCATCACCACGATCATCGGCACGCTGATCGGCTTCGCCTTCAAGGTGCTCCTGTTCGCGGCCCTGGTCGGCGGTCTGATCTTCGTGGTCAAGAAGTTCACGGGCAGCGGGGCGAAGAGCTCCTCCAGCGACTGGTAGGCCGCCACGCCCCCGGCGTACGGCATTGCGCCAGGCGGGCGAACCTGGACCGCCAAACTGCTCATCCTGTGGCAATCGGTGGATAGGCTGGCAATCCGTGCCGTTCCTGGGCGCCGGCGGGCCCCCGGGCCCGCCGCCACGCCTGGGGGTGAGCTTTGTCTCCGGTCCACAATGCCGGTGTACCGACGCTGATCGGATCGGTGCAGAGGGCGCTGCGGCTGCTGGAAGCGGCGGGCTCCCATAGTGGGGGAGCCCCGGCGAAACAGCTGGCGCGCGAGGCCGGGCTCCCGCTCCCCACCGCGTACCACCTGCTGCGCACCCTGACGCACGAGGGCTATCTGCGCCGCGAGGGCGGGGTGTTCGTCCTCGGCGACGCGGCCGCCAGGCTGGGGCAGGGGGGACTTCAGCAGAAACGTCGCAGCATGATCCTCGACTCGCTCGCGCACTTCCGCGACGCGGTCGGGGCCCCCGTCTACTTCGCGGTCTACCGCGAGGGAGAGATCGAGGTCGTCGGCGTCTCGGACACCCCGGCGAACCCGGCCTGCGAGGAGTGGGCCGATTTCCGTGCCACCGCGCACGCGCACGCCATCGGCCAGTGCCTGCTGGGGCAGTTGGACGAGGAGACGCGCAGGGACTACTACGACCGTCATCCGGTCGAGGGCATCACGCCGTACACCGTGCGGGACATGCGCACGCTGGAGGAGCGGATCGGCTCCCTGGGACGGATGCAGCCGGTGACCGAGCGTCAGGAGTACGCCCTGGGCACGGTGTGCGCGGCCATTCCGATCACGGCCGGCGACACCGCCGCGACGATGGCCATTTCTCTACCTGTGCACCAGGAATCTCGCTTGCTCTGTGTAGTCGATCGACTACGGAGTGAAGTAGGCGCGCTGTTGAGCACCCTCTCCTTCTCTATCAGTATCTGAAAACTCACTCCTTGTGATCCGTCGGCGCTTCCACCACCCTTGTCAAGACGGCCCTGAGGGATCATTCCTGGCCACTTCCACTACAGCGGGGTAGGCAATGCGCGAGTCGGTACAGGCAGAGGTCATGATGAGCTTCCTCGTTTCCGAGGAGCTCGCGTTCCGGATCCCGGTGGAACTCCGGTACGACGCCCGTGACCCCTACGCCGTACGCCTGACCTTCCACCTTCCCGGAGACGCCCCTGTGACCTGGGCTTTCGGCCGGGAGCTGCTGCTCGACGGGATCAACGGGCCGTGCGGCGACGGCGACGTGCACATCGCCCCCACCGAACCCGGAGAGCTCTCCGACGTCCACATCCGGCTCCAGGTCGGAGGCGACCGGGCCCTGTTCCGGGCCGGTGCGGCACCACTCGTCGCCTTCCTCGACCGGACCGACCGGATCGTTCCGCTCGGCCAGGAGCGCAGCCTCGGCGCCTTCGAGGAGACCCTTGACGAGGAACTCGACAGGATCCTCGCCGAGGCGCAGCGGCAGAACGAGCAGAGCGCGGGCTGAACGTCCCCTCCTCGGAGGCCGTTCCCGCACCCCTCAGCGCTTGCGCCGCCGGCCCCGGCCGCCGCGGGCCGCCGGCACGGCCGCTGCGGGACCGGACCGGTCGGCGGACACCACCAGCGCGGCCAGTGCCGTGGTCACGGGGACCGATGCGACGAGCCCGATCGATCCCACGAGGGTGCGGACGATCTCCTCCGCCACCAGCTCGCTGTTGGCCACGGTACCCATGCTGCTGTTCGCGATGGAGAACAGCAGCAGCAAGGGCAGCGCCGCGCCCGCGTAGGCCAGTACCAGGGTGTTGACCACGGACGCGATGTGGTCGCGGCCGATCCGGATGGCCGCTCGGTACAGGGCGCGAGGGCCCATCTTCGAGTCCGCCTGGTGGAGTTCCCAGACGGCCGACGTCTGGGTGACCGTCACGTCGTCGAGGACGCCGAGCGATCCGATGATCACGCCTGCGAGCAGCAAACCGCTCATGTCGATGTCCGGGTAGAGCCCGTGGATCAGCCCGGTGTTGTCGTCCGTGTTCCCGCTCAGGAAGGCCCAGTCGATGAACAGCGAGCCCAGCAGCCCGATGAGCAACAGGGAGACCAGGGTGCCGAGGACGGCGACCGAAGTGCGGGCGGTCAGGCCGTGGCACATGTAGAGGGCTATCAGCATGATCGCGCTAGCCCCGACGACCGCGACGACCAGGGGGTTCGAGCCCTGGAGGATCGCCGGCAGGATGAACAGGGTCAGCACCCCGAAACTGACCACGAGTGCGATGAGCGCGAAGAGCCCCCGCATCCGGCCGACGACGACCACCGCGACCGCGAAGATGCCCGCCAGCAGGGCCGTCGGGAACTTCCGGTTCAGGTCGATCACGGAGTACTGGAGGTCACGCGGCGCGTCTGGGGCGTAGGCGACGACCACCTCCTGGCCCTTCTCCAACTGCCGCGGCGCACCGGGCTGGACGATCTCGAAGAAGACGCGGCCCTTGTCCGGCCCGGTGCCCACCTCGACGGTGGCCCGCTTGCAGGCGCCGCCGGGTGCGGACTGCGACTCGGGGGCCGCGGGCTTGCCGCCAGGGGGAACCTGAGCGGCGTTGACCGACTTGCAGTCGATGTCGGCCAGGGCGACCACCTTGCCCTGCTGGGTCTGGCGGTCGAAGCCCACGCCGGTGCGCTCGTGTGCGGGGGCGCCGCCGGGCCACAGGACCACCAGACCGACGAAGACGGCGGCGGCGAAGGGGATCAGCACGGCGGAGATCACCCTGCGCAGGTGCTTGGACACAGGGGCCGCCGGTCCGTGCCCGTGGCTGTGCCCATGCCCATGCCCATGCCCGTGGCCGGGTGAGCCCCCGGCCGCCTGCCCGTGGGAGGCGTGCTCGTGGCCGGTGTGGTCACCGGTCTCTGTGGGCTCGGAGGGAAGGTGCGGCAAGGTCGTCACCGGCCGATCATCGCAAGAGATGAGGGGGCCCACTGTTCAGCACGCCACAGATGACGCTAGCGTGGGGGCTACTTTGCACAACGCGGGAGCTCGGAGCACCGGGCTGAGAGGGCGCTGATCACCGTACGCGCGGACATTGCGTACGGGAAGAGGCTGCGTCGACCGCCGAACCTGTTACCGGGTAATGCCGGCGTAGGGAGATCAGGTCTCATGACCATTCAGGACGCACGCACGCCTGCCGTCAGCCAGGACGCCGACGGCCAGACCGAGCGCCAGCCCGGCTGGCACAAGGGATACCTGGCGGGTTCCCGCCCCGACATCCGGGTGCCGGTCCGCCAGGTCCACCTCACCAACGGCAAGGACGTCACGCTCTACGACACGTCCGGTCCGTACACCGACCCGCAGATCGAGACGGACGTGCGCCGCGGCCTGCCGCCGCTGCGCGAGAACTGGATCATCGGCCGGGGCGACACCGAGGAGTACGCGGGCCGCCCCGTGCGCCCCGAGGACGACGGGATCAAGCACACGTCGCCCCGCGGTGGCCTCAAGAACCTCGACGCCGTCTTCCCCGGCCGCCCGCGCCTGCCGCGCCGCGGCCGCGGTGGCCAGGCCGTCACGCAGCTCGCGTACGCCCGTCGCGGCGAGATCACCCCGGAGATGGAGTACGTCGCGATCCGCGAGAACGTCTCCCCGGAGGTCGTCCGTGAGGAGATCGCCGCCGGCCGTGCGGTGCTCCCGGCCAACGTGAACCACCCGGAGATCGAGCCGATGATCATCGGCAAGCGGTTCCTGGTGAAGGTCAACGCCAACATCGGCAACTCGGCCGTCACCTCCTCCATCGAGGAGGAGGTCGACAAGATGACCTGGGCCACCAAGTGGGGCGCGGACACGGTCATGGACCTCTCGACCGGCCGCAACATCCACACCACGCGTGAGTGGGTCCTGCGCAACTCGCCCGTCCCGATCGGCACCGTGCCGCTCTACCAGGCGCTGGAGAAGGTCGACGGCCGGGCCGAGGACCTGACCTGGGAGATCTACAAGGACACGGTCATCGAGCAGGCCGAGCAGGGCGTCGACTACATGACGGTCCACGCCGGCGTGCTGCTGCCGTACGTCCCGCTGACGGCCCGCCGCAAGACCGGCATCGTCTCGCGCGGCGGCTCGATCATGGCCGCGTGGTGCCTGGCGCACCACAAGGAGAACTTCCTCTACACGAACTTCGAGGAGCTCTGCGAGATCCTCGCGACGTACGACGTCACGTACTCGCTGGGCGACGGCCTGCGCCCCGGCTCCATCGCGGACGCCAACGACGCCGCACAGTTCGCGGAGCTGAAGACGCTGGGCGAGCTGAACACGATCGCCAAGCGGCACAACGTGCAGACGATGATCGAGGGCCCGGGCCACGTCCCGATGCACAAGATCAAGGAGAACATCGACCTTCAGCAGGAGATCTGCGAGGAGGCGCCGTTCTACACGCTCGGCCCGCTCACCACGGACGTCGCCCCCGCGTACGACCACATCACCTCGGGCATCGGCGCCGCGATGATCGCCTGGTGGGGCACGGCGATGCTCTGCTACGTGACGCCCAAGGAGCACCTGGGCCTGCCCAACCGCGACGACGTGAAGACCGGCGTCATCACCTACAAGATCGCGGCACACGCGGCGGACCTGGCCAAGGGGCACCCGGGTGCCCAGGAGTGGGACGACGCCCTCTCGGACGCGCGGTTCGAGTTCCGCTGGGAGGACCAGTTCAACCTGGCCCTCGACCCGGACACGGCCCGGGAGTTCCACGACGAGACGCTCCCGGCCGAGCCGGCCAAGACCGCGCACTTCTGCTCCATGTGCGGTCCGAAGTTCTGCTCGATGAAGATCTCCCAGGACATCCGCCGTGAGCACGGCGGTGATCTGAAGGCCGAGGAGATCGAGGCGGGTATGGCGGAGAAGTCCGCCGAGTTCGCGGCGTCGGGCAACCGCGTCTACAACCGCGTCTACCTGCCGCTGGCTGACTGATCCGGCCGGACTGCGGGCTAGGCCGAAGCCGGCGATGTTTCACGTGAAACGGTTGGTTTCACGTGAAACGTCGCCGGGCCCAACTTGCTCCGTGCGAAGTCCCGGTTCTCCAGGACGCGCTTGCGGTGTTCGTCGGGCATCTTGCCCTCGGTCAGCAGGCGTTCGCAGCACTCCAGCGACTCGCGGTATTCGCCGACCCAGTAGGCGGCGATGGCGAGTTCGTCGAGGGCGCGCCACTCGTGCCAGGCGTACTCCACGAACAGGATGTCCTTCGGGTAGGGGATCCGGACGGCCTCCTTGGCGAACATGTAGGCCAGCGGCCAGCGCTCCTCCACCCGGCAGAGTCCCGCCAGGTCCCCGATCGCCTCGGCGCGCGAGGGCCTGGTCTCGAAGGCCCGGAGGTAGCGGTCCATCACCTCGGCAGTGGGCCGGCCCAGGCTCGCGGCGGCCCGCGCGGCGTAGACCCGGGCCAGGTAGGTCTCCTCGTAGAAGCCGACCATGGTCGCCCTGCGGTCGTAGGCGGCGAGGGACTTCTCCTGCTCCCCCGCGTCGCGCCAGCTCTGCCCGAGATAGAACATGTAGCGGGCGTTCTCGGGTTCCTTCAGCAGGCCCTGTTCGAGGATCGCCGCGTCACGCAGGTACTTCTGCCGCTGGCCGCCTTCCCGGAGCCGGGCGCCTCCGCCGATGCTGAGGATGTGGACGCCGTCGAGCGTTCCGAGGCTGTAGTCGCCGCCGCAGTCGATGTACTCGTGGAGCACGCCGACGTACCGCCAGGGCAGACGGGTGGAGACGAGTGCCGCCCGGTAGTGGATGATCGGGCCGTCGTGCAGGGCGATCCGGTACGCGTCAAGGGTCAGCTCCGGCATCCGGAACTCGGCCTCCACCTCCATGGCATCGTCGGCGTCGATGAACAGCAGGTACTCGGCGCTGTCACGGGCGAGTTCGATCGCTTCGGTCCGGCTGCCGTCGAAGCCTCTCCACGGGCGTTCGTAGAGGGTGCCGGGGATGTCGCCGAAGCAGTCCCGGATCACGTCCTGGGTGCCGTCCGTCGAGCCGGTGTCCACGATCACCCAGGTGTC
Organism: Streptomyces katrae; assembly: GCF_000966975.1. Lineage (GTDB taxonomy): Bacteria > Actinomycetota > Actinomycetes > Streptomycetales > Streptomycetaceae > Streptomyces > Streptomyces katrae. The sequence continues at coordinate 34,628 of NZ_JZWV01000014.1, forward strand.
GATCAGAGGGCGTACCGAATCGAGGCACTTCCGGATGGTGGGGGCCTCGTCCTTGACGATCATGTTCAGACAGACTTTTGGTCTCACGGGTCCCGTCCGCTGGTGTGGGCCGTACGTTCTCGCGGCCGGCCGGGTCGGATGGATCGTCGGGGACTCTAGGGAGCGGGCGCGGGGTGCCGGAGGGCGGCACGCCGGGAAAGTCCGAGTTGGCCCGATTGGCGGCATGGGGTCAGCCAAGGCGCTGATAGTAGGAATGCCATCAGACGGAGAGGCTCGACCCGCGACCGGAGCCGGACGGACGTCAGTCCGGCCGGTGTTCCGGGCCGCCGAAATCGGGGCTCGTGAAGTCCGGGCTGGAGTAGCCGGGCCGGGAGCCGGGCGTGCCGTCGGACGGGCTGCTGAAGTCGGGCCGGGTGTATCCCAGGTGGGGGATGCGCCCGGCCCCCGGTGTACGCGGCACCGGATAGCCCGTCCCGGCGGTCGGATCGGCCAGCGCGTCACGCAGGAACGGCATGATGCCCCGCTCCAGCAGTGCATTGCGCCAGGCCTCCCGGGCCCGCGCGAGCTCGTCGGGTATCGGCAGGCTCTCCTCCGCGGCCACCTCCGTGGAACTGTTGCGAAGGGCCGCCACCAGCAGCGAGACCACCGCGAAGACCAGCGCGACCACGGTGAGCCCGCCGAAGAGCCAACCCGCCGTCAGCATCGTCCGTGCGAAGGCCGGTTCGGGGTCGATCGCCTTCAGGCTGTAGCCCACCAGCAGGAAGATGAGCATGGCGGTGCCCGCCAGCACCGGGGCGAGGACGGCCACCACGGCGCTCACGCCCGCGCCACCGCCGTCCCCCTGCCCGTCGCCGTCCTCGGCGGCCTCCTCGTCGGTGCTGCCGCGGCCCGTCAGGGCCTCGTCACGCAGTTCCTCCCGGACCTTCACGTAGTGGGCGTACTCGGCGGCCGCGGCGGCGGTCAGCAGGGCGATGGCGCTCAGGGCCATGGTGCGCAGCTGTTCGGCGTTCAGCCGTTCGCCGAGGGCGGCGAGTTCGGGCCGTTCGTCCGCCGTGCGCAGCGCCTCGTCGAGGAGACGGTCGAACTCGGGTCGGTCTTCGGTGAGCAGGTGCGGACCGCTGGTCATGTGCATCCCCCGATGCTCCGTGCGGAGCCGGTTTGCCCGCGTAGAACCGGGCGCCGACCCAGAACGGAGGAGAGCCTGCTACGGACAGGGCGATGGTAGAGCGCCCCGGCCATGGGGTGACAGGGACTTTCGGGAAATACCCCGCTCAGTGAACGCTCAGTCGCGCAGCGGCAGTTGTTGGACCAGCAGTTTGCCCGCCATCGTCACGCCGCCGTCCATCGCGATGGCCAACCCGTCCGCATATACGTGCGGTCCGTCGACGGCCTCCGGTCCGTGTGCGTCGTCGCCGTCCTCCGTGCCCACCTCGCCGAGCAGGTACGGGATGGGGCTGTGGCCGTGGACGACGCGGCTGCCGCCGTAGGTGGCCAGCAGCTGGCGCACGGCCTGCGGGCCCGTCTCCTCGTCGCGGAAGGCGAAGCGCTTGGTGAACTTCCGGAACAGGTCCCAGGTGGTGTCGGCGTCGTTGCGGTTGAGCAGCTCGTGGATGGTGTCGTTGACGTCCTCGATGGAGTCGCCGTAGTCCAGGTAGGCCGTCGTGTCGGAGTGCAGCAGCAGGTGGCCGTCCGCCAGGGTGGCCGCGTCGAGCCGGGACATCCACTGCAGGTGGACGTCCTCCAGGCGCTCCATGTCGGCGCGCTGGCCGCCGTTGAGCAGCCAGGCGGCCTGGAAGGTGGCGGTACCGGCGCCGGAGTTCACGGGGGTGTCGCCGAACCGCTTCGCGCCGATGAGCAGCAGCTCGTGATTGCCCATCAGGGCCTTGCAGTAGCCTCCGGCCGCGGCGGCCTCGGCGGACAGCCGCATGACGAGGTCGATCACGCCGATGCCGTCGGGGCCGCGGTCGGTGAAGTCGCCGAGGAACCAGATCCGCGCGTTGCCGGCGGACCAGTGGCAGTCGGCGTCGATGAGGTTCTGCGCCTGGAGCTCGTGGATGAGCTCGTCGAGGTAGCCGTGCACGTCCCCGACGACGTAGAGGGGGCCGGGGCCGGTGCCCGGAGCCTCCTGGGGGACGTAGTGCACCTGGACGGTGTCCCCGGGCCCGCCCGTCGCGCCGCGCCCGATGACGGGCAGGTCGCGCTGGGTGGGCGTGTAGCCGTCGAGGTCGTCCTCGGGCCCGGCGGCGGGGAACTCGGGGTGCGCGGTGTCGGCCGCGCGCTGCTGCGGGACGGTCTCCGGCGTGTAGTACGCGGGGTACTCGCCGTACACGGGCGTCTCGCCGGGCAGACCGGCGGACACGGCGTACGGCGCGGGTTCGTTGACCGGCACCCGGAAGTCCCGCAGCGTGTCCGTCCGCATCGCGGGTCCCTGACCGGCCCCCTGAGTCATCGACCCCTCCACCACCGTCGCGCTGCCGTACACCTGCGGACCCTGCTCACCTCTGGGGCGGAGGGTCCGTGATGTCGTGCGCCCATCATAGGAATGCGGCTCGCGCTCTGTGACGCACCAGGGGTGGTGAATCCTGGGCGGAACCAAACCTTCCTGCCGTTTTGGCCCGATATAGGGGTTGTTGAAATCATCGGCGGGGCCGTCGGTCCCGCCGATAACGGCGCTCGGGGGTCAGTCCTGGGAGGGCGATCGCGGTGGGCTGACGGTGGTGCGGCGGGTTCTGCGCTGCGAGGACGTACGGATGATCAGCTCGGTCGGGACGACCTGTTCGACGGGGCGTCCCGTGTCGACCCCCTCGATCGCGTCGATCAGCAGCTGCACGACGGCGGTGCCGATGCGGCGCGGCTTGAGGGAGAGCGTGGTGATGGGCGGCTCGGTGTTCGCGTAGACGGTGGACTCGCTGCAGCAGACCAGGAGCAGGTCCTCGGGGACCCGCAGCCCGTAGCGCCTGGCGGCGGCGAGCAGGTCGGTGCCGTTCGGGTCGAAGAGTCCGTACACGGCGTCGGGGCGGTCGGGCCGGGCCAGGAGGCGGTCGGCGGCGACGGCGCCCGCGCAGGGGTCGTGGGCGGGGTAGGACTCGTACACCGGGTCCTGGCCCACGCGCTCGCACCAGCTGAGGTAGGCGGTCGTGGAGAGCCGGGTGTAGGTGTCGGTGGTGGTGCCGGTCAGCAGCCCGATACGGCGGGCCCCTGCGGCGGCGAGGTGGTCGAGCAGCCCCAGTACGGCGGCTTCGTGGTCGTTGTCGACCCAGGCGGTGACGGGGAGGGTGCCGGCGGGCCGGCCGTCGGAGACCACGGGAAGGCCCTGGCGGACGAGCTCGCTGACGACCGGGTCGTGGTCCGAAGGGTCGATGACGACGGTGCCGTCGAGGGCCACGTTGGACCAGACGTCGTGCCGTGAGGTGGCCGGGAGGATGACGAGGGCGTAGCCGCGGGCGAGGGCGGCGGAGGTGGCCGCCCTCGCCATCTCGGCGAAGTAGGCGAATTCGGTGAAGGTGAAAGGTTCATCCCCGTACGTCGTCACGGTCAGGCCGATGAGACCCGACTTGCCGGTACGGAGGGTGCGGGCGGCGGCGGAGGGGCGGTAGCCCAGCCGGTCGGCCACCTCGCGGACGTGGCGGCGGGTGGCGTCCGGCAGCCTCCCCTTGCCATTGAGCGCGTCGGAGACGGTTGTGATGGACACGCCCGCCGCGGCGGCCACGTCCCTGATGCCGGCGCGGCCCTGTCGGCCGCCGACCCGCCGGGTGGTCTCGGCCCGGCTCACGTGATGCTTCCCTGCTGCTGTCATGGCGAGCCGATAGTAGGGCTCGGAGGGGAGGGCGGTTCAGGTGCATATGCACGGGTTGACAGGCACGATTCTGCTTGGTTCGCCACCCCCAATGACCTTGGAATTGAAGGTATTTGGCGATTCAGGCCAAAGGTGGGGCCTGTCGGCGGGTACGAGCATGCCAAAACGTGGCGACCCCGGGCCGGTCGCAACTCACCTGCACGAGGGACGCGCGCCACGGCGCAGGCCACCGGCGCGCGCATATATGCGCGCGCTCCCCCTGTGTTCCTGGCGCCCGCCATTCTCGGATCGGCGGAATCCTCATAAGGTGAGCAGTATTGAGTCGACGGAGACGTCGACGGGACGGTCGAGGAGGACCTGCGGTGAGCGAGAAGAGCCCGAAGCTGCGCGCCGAGCTGGACGGCATCCCCACCTACAAGCCCGGCAAGCCCGCCGCCGAGGGCGGGGCCGTTGCTTTCAAGCTGTCCTCGAACGAGAACCCCTACCCGCCGCTGCCGGGCGTCCTGGAGACGGCGGTCGCGGCCGCCGGCCGCTTCAACCGCTACCCGGACATGGCATGCACCGGCCTCGTGAACGAGCTGGCGGAACGCTTCGGCGTCCCCGCCGAGCACATCGCCACGGGCACCGGTTCGGTGGGCGTGGCCCAGTCGCTGATCCAGTCCACGGCCGGACCGGGCGACGAGGTCATCTACGCCTGGCGGTCCTTCGAGGCCTACCCGATCATCACGCAGATCTCGGGCGCGAAGTCCGTGCAGGTTCCCCTGACCGACGGGGACGTCCACGACCTGGACGCGATGGCCGCGGCGATCACCGACCGGACGCGGCTGATCTTCGTTTGCAATCCCAACAACCCGACGGGCACCGCCGTGCGCCGTGCCGAGCTGGAGCGGTTCCTCGATCGCGTGCCCTCCGACGTCCTGGTGGTGCTGGACGAGGCCTACCGCGAGTTCGTCCGCGACACCGACGTGCCGGACGGCATCGAGCTGTACCGCAACCGTCCCAACGTCGCCGTGCTGCGTACGTTCTCCAAGGCCTACGGCCTGGCCGGCCTGCGCGTCGGCTTCGCGGTGGCGCACGAGCCGGTCGCGGCGGCGCTGCGCAAGACGGCCGTGCCCTTCGGCGTCAGCCAGCTGGCGCAGGACGCGGCGGTCGCATCGCTGCGCGCCGAGGACGAGCTGATGGGCCGGGTCGGGGCGCTCGTGTGCGAGCGCAACCGGGTGCACGAGACGCTGCTGGCCCAGGGCTGGACGGTTCCGGACACGCAGGCCAACTTCGTCTGGATGCGTCTGGGGGAGCGGACCGCCGAGTTCGCGGCGGCCTGCGAGAAGGCCGGTGTGGTGGTCCGGCCCTTCGCGGGCGAGGGCCTTCGGGTCACGATCGGTGAGACCGAGGCGAACGACCTCTTCCTGCACACGGCGGAGGCCTTCTTCAAGGAGCTGTAGGGCTTCAGGGAGCTGTGAGGCTGTGAAGCGGTACCCGTAACGGAGCCGCGGTCGTCAGACCAGTTCCACACGGATGGGGTCGCCGTCACGGACGGTGGCCAGGAGGCGGGGGTCGCCGTCGAACGAGCCGAGTACGTTGCAGGGGCTCGCCAGGCGGCTCTCGCCTCCGCGTGAGATGGGCGTGGGGCCGTAGGGGAGTGCGAGGGCGTCGCCCTCGGTCCAGAAGGCGACGGTGCCGGGCTCCACGACCTGCCGGGCGTCGTGCTCCAGATCCACGGAGACGCCCGTGTCGAAGTAGACCTCCTCGCCCCAGGTGTTCGCGGAAGCGGAGATCGGGAGGGCCGCGGCCAGAGCCTTGCTGGTCGGGGTCTCGTCGAGGGTTGCGGTGAGCAGGCCCGCAGGCCATGAGATTCGAATCTGCATGGCCATATTCAACAATCTGTTGAATTCCTTGGCTAGGGGTCCGGCCTGGCGAGGTCGCCAAAGGGGACCCCGCTCGTTTCCGGCCACGGCCAGTAGGACATAATGCTTGTGAATGTGAACGCGTTCACAAGCGTGTCCTGCTTCCTCCCGCTTTGGGGGGAACCCGCCAGGCAGACTGCCCGCTGTGACCACGGCGACGACAAGGAGAAGACGACGTGGACCTAGCTTTGGCGCCTGAGACATTGGCGCGCTGGCAGTTCGGCATCACCACCGTCTACCACTTCCTCTTCGTTCCACTCACGATCTCGCTCGCCGCGCTGACCGCCGGCCTGCAGACCGCCTGGGTGCGTACCGAGAAGGAGAAATACCTCAGAGCCACGAAGTTCTGGGGCAAGCTTTTCTTGATCAATATCGCGATGGGCGTTGTCACCGGCATCGTCCAGGAGTTCCAGTTCGGCATGAACTGGTCGGACTACTCGCGGTTCGTGGGCGACATCTTCGGGGCGCCGCTGGCCTTCGAAGCGCTGATCGCCTTCTTCTTCGAGTCGACCTTCATCGGCCTTTGGATCTTCGGCTGGGACAAGCTGCCCAAGAAGATCCACCTGGCCTGCATCTGGATGGTCTCACTCGGCACCGTGCTCTCCGCCTACTTCATCCTCGCGGCGAACTCGTGGATGCAGCACCCGGTCGGCTACCGCATGAACGAGGAGCGGGGCCGGGCCGAGCTCACCGACTTCTGGCGCGTCCTCACCCAGGACACCGCGCTCACCCAGTTCTTCCACACCATCACGGCCGCCTTCCTGGTCGGCGGCGCCTTCATGGTGGGCATCTCCGCCTTCCACCTCGCGCGCAAGAAGCACATCCCCGTGATGCGCAGCTCGCTGCGGGTCGGCCTGGTCGTCATGATCATCGCCGGTATGGGCACCGCACTGAGCGGGGACATGCTCGGCAAGGTGATGTTCAAGCAGCAGCCCATGAAGATGGCCGCTGCCGAGGCCCTCTGGGACGGTGAGGCCCCCGCGCCCTTCTCCGTCTTCGCCTACGGCGACGTCGACAAGGGCCACAACAAGGTGGCCATAGAGATCCCGGGCTTGCTGTCGTTCCTCGCGAACAACGACTTCGACTCCTTCGTCCCGGGCATCAACGACGTCAACAAGGCCGAGCAGGAGAAGTTCGGCCCCGGCGACTACCGGCCCAACATCCCCGTCGCCTACTGGGGCTTCCGCTGGATGATCGGCTTCGGCATGGCCTCCCTCGGCATCGGCGTGCTGGGACTGTGGCTGACCCGCAAGCGGTTCCTGCTGCCGCCCGGCCTGCGCACCGGAGAGGACGAGGTCCCCCATCTCGTCCTCTTCAAGAAGGCGCTCAGCCCGAAGTTCTCGCAGCTGTACTGGCTCGTCGCGCTCTGGACCATGTGCTTCCCGCTGCTCGCCAACTCCTGGGGCTGGATCTTCACCGAGATGGGCCGCCAGCCGTGGGTGGTCTACGGCGTGCTGCGCACCCGGGACGCGGTCTCGCCGAACGTGTCACAGGGCGAGGTGCTCACCTCGATGATCGGCTTCACCCTGCTCTACGCGGTGCTCGCCGTGATCGAGGTCAGGCTGATGGTCAAGTACGTCAAGGCCGGCCCGCCGGAGCTGACGGAGGCCGACCTCAACCCGCCCACCAAGGTCGGCGGGGACGACAAGAACGCCGACCGGCCGATGGCCTTCTCGTACTGAGGCAGGGAGGAGCACACCATGCAGCTTCACGACGTCTGGTTCGTACTCATCGCCGTCCTGTGGATCGGCTACTTCTTCCTGGAGGGCTTCGACTTCGGCATCGGCGTACTCACCAAGCTCCTCGCGCGCGACCGCGCCGAGAAGCGGGTCCTGATCAACACCATCGGTCCCGTCTGGGACGGCAACGAGGTCTGGCTGCTCACCGCGGGCGGCGCCACCTTCGCCGCCTTCCCGGAGTGGTACGCCACCCTCTTCTCCGGCTTCTACCTGCCGCTGCTGCTCATCCTGATCTGCCTGATCATCCGCGGCGTGGCCTTCGAGTACCGGCACAAGCGGTCCGAGGACCGGTGGCAGACCAACTGGGAACACGCCATCTTCTGGACCTCGCTGATCCCCGCCTTCCTCTGGGGCGTGGCCTTCGCCAACATCGTGCGCGGAGTGAAGATCGACCAGCACCTGGAGTACGTCGGAAGCCTCTTCGACCTGCTCAACGTGTACTCGCTCCTGGGCGGGCTGGTCACCCTCACCCTGTTCACCTTCCACGGTGCGGTGTTCGCCTCGCTCAAGACCGTCGGTGACATCCGGGACCGCTCGCGGGCTCTGGCCACCCGGTTGGGTGTGGTGACGGCCGTACTGGCCCTGGCCTTCCTCATCTGGACCCAGGTCTCGCGCGGTGACGGCGGCAGCCTGATCGCCATGGTCGTCGCCGTGGCCGCTCTGGTCGCGGCCATCGGTTTCAACCTGGCGGGCCGGGAGGGCTGGTCGTTCGCCCTGTCCGGGATCACCATCGCGGCGGCCGTCGCGATGCTCTTCCTGACGCTGTTCCCGAACGTCATGCCGTCCTCGCTGAACGAGGCGTGGAACCTCACCGTCACCAACGCCTCGTCCACCCCGTACACCCTGAAGATCATGACCTGGTGCGCCGGTGTGGCGGCTCCGCTGGTGATGCTCTACCAGGGCTGGACCTACTGGGTGTTCCGCAAGCGAATCGGTACGCAGCACATCGCCGACGCGCACTGATCCGCGCGCGTCACCCCGCCCGACCCTGCCGAGGGGATGTTTCACGTGAAACCGATCGACCCGCGCCTGCTCCGGTACGCCCGTTCCACCCGCCTCTTCCTGGGGGCTGTGGTGGCCCTCGGGCTGGCCGGGGCGGGGCTGGTCGTCGGCCAGGCGATGCTGATCGCCGAGATCGTGGTCGGTGCCTTCGAGCGGGGTCTCGACGCGGGAGCGCTCCGGACGCCTCTGCTGCTGCTCGCGGCAGTGGCGCTCGGGCGCGCTCTGGTCGCCTGGCTCACCGAGCTGGCCGCGCACCGGGCCGGCGCGGCGGTCAAGTCGGAGCTGCGCGGCCGGCTCCTGGACCGGGCCGCCGACCTGGGGCCCGGCTGGCTCGGCGGGCAGCGGACCGGCTCCCTGGTGTCCCTGGCCACTCGCGGAGTGGACGCCCTCGACGACTACTTCTCCCGCTACCTGCCCCAACTGGGGCTCGCCGTGGTGGTGCCGGCGGCGGTCCTCGCCCGGATCGTCACCGAGGACTGGGTGTCGGCGGCCATCATCGTCGTCACCCTTCCGCTGATCCCGCTGTTCATGATCCTCATCGGCATGGCCACCCAGAGCCGGATGGACCGCCAGTGGCGGCTCCTGTCCCGGCTGTCGGGACACTTCCTCGACGTGGTGGCGGGGCTCCCGACCCTGAAGGTCTTCGGCCGGGCCAAGGCACAGGCCGAATCGATCCGCAGGATCACCGACGAATACCGCCAGGCCACGATGCGCACCCTGCGCATCGCCTTCCTGTCCTCCTTCGCCCTCGAACTGCTCGCCACCCTGTCGGTGGCCCTCGTCGCGGTGACGATCGGCATGCGGCTGGTGCACGGTGAACTGGACCTGTACACGGGCCTCGTCATCCTGATCCTCGCGCCGGAGGCCTATCTGCCGCTGCGCCAGGTCGGAGCCCAGTACCACGCGGCCGCCGAGGGACTGGCCGCCGCCGAGGAGATCTTCACCGTCCTCGAGACCCCTGCCCCCGGGCCGGGCGCCGGGGCCACAGTGCCCGCCGCCGGACCCGTGATCGAGCTCGACGCGGTCGAGGTCCGCCACGAGGGGCGCGCCGCCGCCTCCCCGGGGCCGGTGTCCCTCGTCGTCGGGCCGGGCGAGTGCGTGGCCCTCACCGGCCCGAGCGGGGCGGGCAAGTCCACCCTGCTGAACGTGCTGCTCGGATTCGTCAGGCCGACCTCCGGCCGTGTACGGATCGGCGGCACGGACCTGGCCGAGCTCTCCCTCGAACAGTGGCGGGAGCGGATCGCCTGGGTGCCGCAGCGGCCGCACCTGTTCGCCGGAACCATCGCCGAGAACGTCCGCTTGGCCCGGCCCGCGGCCGCCGACGACGCGGTGGAGGCGGCGCTGCGCGATGCCGGGGCCTGGGAGTTCGTCTCCGCCCTGCCGCGCGGGACGCAGACCCTGCTCGGTGAGGGCGGCGCCGGCCTGTCCGCCGGACAGCGCCAGCGGCTGGCCCTGGCGCGGGCCTTCCTCGCGGACCGGCCGGTGCTCCTGCTGGACGAGCCGACGGCGGCTCTGGACGGCGAGACCGAAGCCGCCGTCGTGGACGCCGTGCGGCGTCTGGCGGCCGGGCGGACCGTACTCCTCGTGGTGCACCGTCCTGCGCTGCTCGCCGTCGCCGACCGGGTGGTGGCGGTGGGCGAAGGCGTCACGGACGACGCCGCGCAGAGCGGGCTTCCGGTCCCGGCCGCCCCCGGGGCCGCCCCACGCACGCCGGCGGGAATGTCCGAGCCCGGGGAGTGGATCCTCGGAACCGCCCGGGAACGGTCCGGCGGCGGAAGCACGGAGTCGGGCGGCGGCGATCCGCTGCGCCGGGTGCGGGCCGTGGCGGCGGCCTGGCAGGGGCGGTTCCGGCTGGGTCTGCTGCTCGGGGCGCTGGCCGTCGGGTGCAGCGTCGGGCTGATGGCCGTGTCCGGGTGGCTGATCTCCCGGGCGTCCGAGCAGCCGCCCGTGCTCTACCTGATGGTGGCCGTCACGGCGACCCGGGCCTTCGGGCTCGGACGGGCCGTCTTCCGCTACGCCGAGCGCCTGGTGTCGCACGATGCCGTCCTGCGGATGCTCGCCGACCTGCGGGTCGCGGTGTACCGGCGGCTGGAGCGGATCGCGCCCGCCGGACTGCGCGAGCAGCGGCGCGGGGACCTGCTCTCCCGGCTGGTGGCCGACGCCGACGCCCTCCAGGACTACTGCTGTCTCTTATACACATCT
>NZ_JZWV01000015.1 GCF_000966975.1 Streptomyces katrae
GCCCTCCAGGACTACTGGCTGCGCTGGCTGCTGCCGGTGGGTACCGCCGTGCTCGTCGGTACGGGATCGGTGGTGTTCACGGCCTGGCTGCTGCCCGGCGCGGGCCTGGTGCTCGCGGTGGGACTCCTCCTGGCCGGGGTCGGGGTTCCCCTGGTCAGCGGGGCGTGCGCGCGCAGTGCCGAGCGGCGGCTCGCCCCGGCCCGCGGGGAGCTCGCCACCCGGGTGGCCGACCTGCTGACCGGTACCGCGGAACTCACCGTCGCCGGGGCCCTCGCCGACCGGAAGGCCCGGGCGCGGGACGCCGACGGGGTGCTCACCCGGATCGCCTCGCGCGGGGCCGCCGCCGCCGGACTGGGCGGCGGGCTGTCCGCCCTGGTGTGCGGGGTCACCGTGGTGGGCGCCGCGTTCGCCGGTGCGGGCGCCGTGGCGGACGGACGGCTGTCCGGTGTGGCCATGGCGGTGGTGGTACTGACCCCGCTCGCCGCGTTCGAGGCGGTGGCCGGGCTTCCGCTGGCGGTCCAGTACCGGCAGCGGGTTCGGCGCAGTGCCGAGCGGGTGTACGAGGTCATCGACGCTCCCGTGCCCGTCGCCGAACCGGCCGAGCCGCAGGAGCCGCCCGTCTCGCCGTTCCCCCTGCGGCTGACGGGACTCGCCGCCCGCCACGACGGCCAGGAGCGGGACGCCCTGCACGGGCTGGACCTGACCCTGGAGGCCGGCCGCCGCATCGCGGTCATCGGGCCCTCCGGGTCGGGCAAGACCACGCTCGCCCAGGTCCTGCTGCGGTTCCTGGACCCGCGGCACGGCGCGTACACCCTGGGCGGGACGGACGCGCGCGCCCTCGACGGCGATGGCGTACGCCGCCTCGTCGGCCTGTGCGCCCAGGACGCGCACATCTTCGACAGCTCGGTCCGCGAGAACCTGCGCCTGGCCCGCACCGGGGCGAGCGAGGAGCAGCTGCGGGAGGCGCTGGCCGCGGCACGCCTGCTGCACTGGGCCGACGGGCTCCCGGACGGGCTCGACACCCTGGTCGGCGAGCACGGGCAGCGGCTCTCGGGCGGTCAGCGCCAGCGGCTGGCCCTGGCCCGGGCCCTGCTCGCGGACTTTCCCGTGCTCGTCCTGGACGAGCCGGCCGAGCACCTGGACCTGGCCACCGCGGACGCCCTGACGGCGGACCTGCTGGCGGCGACCGAGGGCCGGGCCACCGTGCTGATCACGCACCGGCTCGCCGGGCTGGAGGCGGTCGACGAGGTCCTCGTACTGGACCGGGGAGCGGTCGTGCAGCGGGGGGCGTATGCGGAGCTCGCGGCCGTCGAGGGCCCGCTGCGGAACCTGCTGGAACGGGAGCGGCGGGCAGGTGCCATTCCGGCCGACTCCACGAGCTGACTTTCCCTCCTAAACGGGACTAACTAGGCTCAAGAGCATGTCAGTGGAGGAGTCCCAGGAACCGCCGGAGCCCGCCCGGGAAGCACAGGACCCGATGGAGGCCGCCACCCGGGCCACCCGCAGCCTGCAGGGGCTGTCCACCGAGCTCACCGCCCGGGTGCCGCAACTGCTGGAGGCCATGCGCTCGGTCGGAACCGGTCTCGAACTGCACTCCACGCTCGACCGCATCTGCGAGACGGCCGCCGAGCTCGCGGACGCCCGCTACGCGGCGATCGGTGTCGTCGACACGGACGGCCCCGGGCTCTCGGACTTCGTGACCTTCGGGCTCAGCGCCGAACAGGTGAGGCGGATCGGCCACCGCCCCGACGGCAAGCGGGGTCTGCTCGGCGCGCTGATCTCCCATCCCGACACGGTGCGGCTCGCCGACCTGACGAAGGATCCGCGCGCGGCCGGCTTCCCGCCGCACCATCCCCCCATGAAGACCTTCCTCGGCGTACCCATCAGGGTGCAGGGGGAGATCTTCGGCAACCTCTACCTCGCCGAGAAGCACGGCGGCGGCGAGTTCAACGACTACGACGTCCACATGGTCCGCGTGCTGGCCACGGAGGCGGGCATCGCCATCGGCAACGCCCGGCTGTACGAGGCCGCCACCCAGCGGGAGCGCTGGATCGACGGCTCGGTGGCCGTCACCACTGCCCTGCTGTCGGGCGGGGACGCGGACGACGCCCTCGCGGTGGTCGCCGAACAGGCCCGCCACCTCGCCGACTCGGCGGCCGGGATCGTGATGCTGCCCGCAGAGGACGGCGGGATGGAGATCGTCGCCGTCTCCGCCGACAACCCGGCCACCTCGCTCGGCGTCGTGGTCCCCGCCGACAGCCCGGTGGTCGTCAAACTCCTCCAGGGCGAACCGGTCTTCGTGGAGGACGCCTCCGCGGACCCCCGCATGATCAGCCGCCTCACGAGCCAGTACGGGCCCTGCATGATGCTGCCGCTGCACAGCGGCGGACGGGTACTGGGGGCCCTCGTGACCCCGCGGGCCCGGGGCAAGAGGCCCTTCACCGAGGCGGAGCGGACCCTTGCCACGCAGTTCGCCTCGCAGGCCGCCCTCGCCCTGATGATGGCCGAGGCACAGCGCGACCGGGAGCGGCTCGCGGTGTTCGAGGACCGCGACCGGATCGCCCGTGATCTGCACGACCTCGTCATCCAGCGGCTGTTCGCCACCGGGATGATGCTGGAGGGCGCACAGCGCCGCTCGATCGTCCCCGAGGTACGCGACGGCGTGGGGAAGGCCGTGGACGAGCTGGACGTGACGATCCAGGAGATCCGCACTGCGATCTTCGCGCTCCAGCAGGGCCCGGCGGAGGCCCCGTCGGGGCTGCGCACCCGTGTCCTGCGGGAGATCAACATGGCTGCCGTCCCGCTGGGGTTCAAGCCCGCGCACCGGTTCATCGGACCGATCGACGCGGCCGTGGGCGAGCTGGTCGGCAAGAACCTGATCGCGGCCCTGCGCGAAGCCCTGTCGAACGCCTTCCGGCACGCGGACGCGTCCCGGATCGAGGTGGTGGTCGACTCCACCGTCAGCCTGGCCGACGGCCGGCCGGGGGTGCGGCTGGAGGTTGCCGACGACGGGGTGGGCATCCCGGAGGGCGGGCGGCGCAGCGGCCTGCGGAACCTGCGGCGCAGGGCCGAATCCCTGGGCGGCTCCAGCTGGTACGGCCCCGGCATCGGGGAGGACGCCGGCGGGACCTCTCTGGTGTGGGAGGCCCCGCTCTAGGAGTTCCTTCCGGGCCGGGCCAGGCCGGACCGGGCCGGATCAGGCGTGCGCGGCGCGTTCGGCGAGGATGCGCTCGATCACCACGGCGACCCCGTCCTCGTTGTTGTCGACGGTACGGCCGGAGGCGGCCGCGATCACGTCCGGGTGGGCGTTGCCCATCGCGTACGAGGTCCCTGCCCAGCGCAGCATCTCGACGTCGTTGGGCATGTCGCCGAAGGCGACGACCTCGGCCGGGGAGATACCGCGCTCGGCGCAGCACAGCTCCAGTGTGCTGGCCTTGGACACGCCGAGTTCGCTGATCTCGAGCAGGGCGGTCGGGCTGGAGCGGGTGATGGCGGCGTAGGCTCCGGCGGCCGAGCGGGCCAGGGCGAGGAACTCGTCCGGGGCCAGTTCGGCGTGGTGCGCGAGCAGCTTCAGCACCGGCGGGGCGCTGTCGTCCGATTCCTGGCGCAGCAGCTTCTCGGCGGTGGCGACCGTTGCTCCCGGGTCCTGGAAGAAGGGCGGGTAGGCCGGCTCGTAGTTGATACCGGTGGTCGTCTCGACCGCGAAGGAGGTGCCGGGGACGGCCCCGCGGAGGGTCTCGACCACCGTGAGCGCGGTGGCCCGGGGCAGCGCCCGCACCTGGACGAACTCCCGTCCGGCGTGCAGGTCGACCACGGCGGCGCCGTTCGCGCAGATCGCCAGGCCGTGCCCGTGGACGTGTTCACTGACCACGTCCATCCAGCGGGCCGGGCGGCCGGTGACGAAGAAGACCTCGATCCCGGCCTCCTCGGCGGCGGCGAGGGCGGCGACCGTGCGCAGCGAGACGGATTTGTCGTCGCGCAGCAGGGTGCCGTCAAGGTCGGTGGCGATGAGCCGGGGTGCAGGGAAGGGCCCGTCCGGGCGCTGGGGAGCCGAGGTCACGGCTCCATCTTCGCCCATGGGTTCCCATGCGCTCACCATGATCGGCCAGAGATGTTTCACGTGAAACGTGGCTCACAGCGCGCGGACGGCTCGCACCGTAGGCTCCGTGACATGAGTCTTCGCTTGAGCACTGTGATCCTGCCGGTCCGTCCGTGGCACGGCGGCGGCCGAGACCAGTGGGAGCGGGCCGAGCGGCTCGGGTTCCACACGGCGTACACCTATGACCACCTGACCTGGCGGACCTTCCGCGACGGCCCCTGGTTCGGTGCGGTTCCCACCCTGACCGCCGCGGCGGCCGTCACGGACCGGCTCCGCCTGGGCACGCTGGTCACCTCGCCGAACTTCCGGCACCCGGTGACCCTGGCCAAGGAACTGATGTCCCTGGACGACATCTCCGGCGGGCGGATCACGCTCGGGATCGGCGCGGGTGGCAACGGCTTCGACGCGACCGCGCTGGGGCAGGAGGAGTGGACCCCCCGCGAGCGTGCGGACCGCTTCGCCGAGTTCGTTCCGCTGCTGGACCGGCTGCTGACCGAGAGTGCGGTGACCCAGCGCGGCACGTTCTACTCCGCCGAGGAGGCCCGCGGCATCCCCGGCTGCGTTCAGCGTCCGCGCCTGCCCTTCGCCGTCGCCGCGACCGGCCCGCGCGGTATGAAGCTCGTCGCGAAGCACGGCCAGGCCTGGGTGACCACAGGTGACCCCAAGGTCTTCGAAGGCACGCCCGAACAGTCCATCGAGGCCCTGCGCGGACAGGTCGGCAAGCTGGACAAGGCCCTGGCCGAGGCCGGGCGGGAGCCCGGATCCATCGAGCGGATCCTGCTGACCGGCTTCACCCCGGAACGCGGCAGCATGCTGGAGTCCGTGGACGCCTTCGTCGACTTCGCCGGCCGCCACCGCGAGCTGGGCTTCACCGAGCTGGTCATCCACGCCCCGATCCCGGACTCCGACTTCGCGGCCGACGAGGCCGTCTTCGAGCGGATCGCCACCGAGGCACTCGCGCAGCTGGGCGCCTGACGCCCGGCTCACGACCACTCCGCCGGGGTTCCCGCGCCGCTACTGGAAGCGCAGGAACTCCGGCGGTACGGCGTCCGCCAGCCACACGCCGTTGGCGCTGACCCGGAAGACGTGTCCGGCCGCACGCATCGCCCCGGCGTCCACCGAGAGCACCACCGGCCGGCCCCGGCGCGCCCCGACGCGGGTCGCCGTCTCCCGGTCGGGCGAGAGGTGTACGTGGTGGCGGCCCATCGGGCGCAGGCCTTCGGCACGGATGGAGTCCAGGGCGGAGGCGACGGTGCCGTGGTAGAGGTACGCGGGCGGTTCCGCCTCCGGCAGCTCCAGGTCCACCTCCACGGTGTGGCCCTGACTGGCCCTGATGCGGGTTCCGTCGACCGCGAACCGCTTCTTGTCGTTGGTGGCGACCACATGGTCCAGCTCGGCGCGGCTGAACGGGAAGCGGTGTGCCGCCGCCGCGCGGAGGAGGTCGTCGATCTCCACCCAGCCCTGCGGGTCGAGCGTCAGTCCGATGCGTTCCGGCTGGTGCCGTAGGTGTTTCGAGACGTACTTGGACACCTTCACGGTGCGTCGGTCATCCATCTCCCCAGCTTGATGGCTCGGGAGGGTCCCCCGCAGTGATTTTTCGCCCCCGCACGGCCTCGGCAGGCCCACGCACCCTCTATTAAGTTTCCAAGATACGGAATATATTTTCCGCTAGAAGCTCATTCAGAGGGAGAAACTATGACAAATAAGGCTTCACTGCTGCGGCGCACGGCTGCCGAGCTCATCGGCACCGCGGGCCTGCTCGTGGTCGTGATCGGGTCCGGCATCCAGGCCGCGTCCCTCAGCCGCGACACCGGTGTCGCCCTCGTCGCCAACTCGCTCGCCACCGCCATCGGCCTCGGTCTGATCATCACCCTCTTCGGACCCCTGTCCGGCGCCCACCTGAACCCCGTCGTCACCCTCACCGCCTGGTGGGCCCGCCGCGCGGGCGGCGAGGGGCTCGCAGCCCGGGAGGCCTTCGCCTACGCCGCCGCGCAGATCGCCGGAGCCATCACCGGAGCCGTCGTGGCCGAGATGATGTTCGGCCGCACCCCGGGGACCTTCTCCACCCGGGTCCGTGACGGCGGCCACCTGCTGCTCGGGGAGGTCGTCGCGACCGCCGGCCTGGTCCTGGTCATCCAGGGACTCGGCCGCATCGGCCGCCCCAGGCTCCTCCCGGCCGCGGTCGCCGCGTACATCGGCGCCGCGATCTGGTTCACCTCCTCGAGCTCGTTCGCCAACCCGGCCGGCACGATCGGCCGTGCCTTCAGCGACTCCTTCACCGGGATCGCCCCGCAGTCACTGCCGGGGTTCGTCGCCGCGCAGCTGGCCGGCGGCGTCCTCGGCCTGGTCCTGGCCACGCTCCTCTACGGGCGGGAGTACGCGAAGGAGCGCGACCGGACGACGGTCGAGCCGGTGCCTTCGGGGCAGTCGGACGGCCAGCTCCCGCTGGCCGATATGCCCCGCCCCGGTGCCGGGTCCGCGGCGATCGTCTGACGCCGGGCCCGTGTTGCCCACAGGAAAACGCGAGTTGTCCACAGCCGTTTCGACGGGTTTCGGCGCCATCTGAGCGATTCGCCCTGGGGATCGCCTGTGGACTACCGATCGAGCATTACCGGCCGCCCCGGCTGGCCAGATCGTTCATCGTCCGGGCCTGGAGCTCCCGCTCCGTCGCGGCCCGGACGAACTCGGCCACGTGCTCAGGACCCACCAGCTCCTGGACCGCCCGTACCGTTCCCGCGGGCAGGGGCACCGGGGCGGGCCCGGCCGGCTGGACCGCGCCCGGGGAGCCGAGGTGGCGCTGGAGGTGCCGGGTCGCGAACAGCCGCATCGCGCGGGCCAGCTCGGCGTCGACCGTCTGCTGGGCCAGCGGCCGCAGCCGGCGCACCATCGTCGCCGCCTCCGCCGCGTCCGAGTCCGTCGGCGGCACCTGCCCGAGGTACCGGGCGAAGACGTGTTCGGTGGTGAACTCCAGGAAGCGCGAGGCGATGTGTTCGACCTGTCCGCGCAGCTCCCGCAGATGACCGGTGATGGCCGCGAGGGGCACGCCGGCCGCGTACAGCTCGGCCGCGACCGCCAGTTCCTGCGGGGAGGGCACCAGGAACTCGTCCGGCCGGCCCGGGATGCGCTCCAGCACCCCGAGCTCACAGGCCTCGTCCACCGCCCCGTCGTCGGGCAGGCCGCCGAACCGGGCATTGAGGTCCTCCCGGCTGATCCGGTCGGCCTCCTCGTCCGTCCACGGTCCCTGCACCTCCGCGACCAGGCCGAGTACCCCGCCCAGCCCGCGCCCCGCGTCCCAGGCCTCGAGCAGCTCCTTGATGGAGGCCAGGGTGTAGCCGCGGTCCAGCAGGTCCGCGATCTGGCGCAGCCGGGCCAGATGCGTGTCCCGGTACACGTTGGACCGGCCCCGCCGTTCCGGCTTCGGAAGCAGACCGCGGTCCTGGTACGCGCGGATGGTGCGCACGGTCGCCCCGCTGTGGTGGGCCAGATCCTCGATCCGGTACTCGGCTGGCGCCTGATCGGACAATCCCGGCTCCCTACGACATGGCGGCTCGGCCGACCGCGCCCGTGGCGGTCCGGGCGGCAGGAGGCGCCGCCAGGTACTCGACCGCCGTGAGCAGCGAGCCCTCCTGCGAGGGATGGTACGACCGCCGGATGCAGCGGGGTATGTCCGTGCCGTGCTCTCTGCGAGCCGTGACCGGACCCCGGCCCCGCCGTCGCGCGCCGGCCGGGTCCGCCTCCGCCCGGTCCGCGTCCGCCCGGATCACAGCCGCGGCTCCAGCCGGGCGATCCGCCGCAGCGTGTTCGGCATGAACCGGGACATCCACAGGGCGCCCTTGGACTCCGGGGTCACCGGTACCACCGCCCGGTTCTTCACCACCGCCAGCAGGATCGCGTCGGCGACCTTCTCAGGCGGGAAGTTCCGCAGCCCGTACAGCCGCGAGGACCGCTCCTGGCGGCGCTTCTCCTCGGCCGCGTCCACCCCCGCGAACCGGGAGGTGGCCGTGATGTTGGTGTTCACGATGCCCGGGCAGATCGCCGAGACCCCGATCGACTTGGAGGCCAGCTCGGCGCGCAGGCACTCGCTCAGCATCAGCACGGCGGCCTTGGAGGTGCTGTACGCGGGCAGGGTCCGGGAGGGGAGGTAGGCGGCGGCGGAGGCGGTGTTGACGATGTGTCCGCCCTGGCCGCGCTCGGCCATCTGCTTCCCGAAGATCCGGCAGCCGTGGACGACGCCCCACAGGTTCACGTCGAGGACCTTCTTCCAGTCCTCGGACGAGGTCTCCAGGAAGGGTCCCGACAGCCCGATGCCCGCGTTGTTGACCAGCACGTCGACGATGCCGTACTCGGCGGCGACCTTCGCCGCGAGCTTCTCCATCGCCTGCTCGTCGCTGACGTCGACGCACTCCCCCCAGGCGTCGGCGGCGCCGACGAGCCGGGCCATCTCCGCGGTGCGGGCCGCTCCCTCACCGTCGCGGTCCACGGCCACCACCCGGGCCCCGGCCTCGGCGAAGGCGAAGGCGGTCGCCCGTCCGATACCGCTGGCCGCACCGGTGACCAGCACCAGCTGTCCGGAGAACCGGTCGGCGTACTTCCCCGGGGCCTTCTGCTGGGGGGCCTTTGCCGTGGGCTCCTCCCGGGTGGTGACGAACTCACTGATCCAGGCCGCCACTTGATCGGGGCGGGTCCTGGGGATCCAGTGCTTCGCGGGCAGGGTGCGCCGCACCAGCTCCGGGGCCCACCGCTCCAGTTCGTCGTAGAGCCGCTCGGAGAGGAAGGCGTCCCCGGTCGGGGTGATCAGCTGCACCGGGACGTGCGCGTACGCGTCGGCGCGCGGCCGGCGCAGGCGCGGCCGGACGTTGTCCCGGTAGAGCCAGGCGCCGTGCGCCGCGTCCGAGGGGAGCGAGGCCGTCGGGTAGGCACTGCCGGCCGGGACCTCCTCCAGGCGCGCGAGGATCCTCGGCCAGCGCTTGCCCAGCGGGCCGCGCCAGGCGAGCTCCGGCAGCACCGGAGTGTGCAGCATCCCCACGTACCAGGACTTCGCCCCCTGGTTCAGCAACTGGGCGGCCCGGCGCGGGGTGGGCCGCGTCATCCGCTTCTTGATCCAGTGGCCGAAGTGGTCGAGGGAGGGGCCCGACATGGAGGTGAAGGAGGCGATCCGGCCCTCGGTCCGCGCCACCGTCGCGAACTCCCAGCCCTGGACGGAGCCCCAGTCGTGGCCCACCAGGTGCACGGGCCGGTCCGGACTGACGGCGTCCGCCACCGCCAGGAAGTCGTCGGTGAGCTTCTCCAGGGTGAATCCCCCGCGCAGCGGTACCGGGGCAGAGGACCGGCCGTGGCCGCGGACGTCGTACAGCACCACGTGGAACCGGGCCGCGAGCTGCTCGGCGACCTCCGACCAGACCTCCTTGCTGTCCGGGTAGCCGTGCACCAGGAGCACGGTGGGCCGTTCCGGGTCGCCGAGTTCGACGACGCACAGCTCGATCCCGCCCGTGCTCACCCGGCGCTCACGCGCCCCCGCCAGGGCCGTACCGCTCATCCCGCTCATGCCGCCTTCTCCTCGGTCCAGCGCCGCACGTGCGGCAGGTCGTCGTCCAGCCAGAACGCGCTCTCCTCGGGATCCCGGGAGTCGGTGACGACCAGGATCTCCTCGAACTTCGCACCCGTGCCCCGGAAGCCCAGGTGCGGCTCCACCGCCCACAGGCCGGGCTGCGGCGGGTGGTCGGAGAAGTGGTACGGGCTCCACAGCGGGGACCAGCCCTCGCGGTGGCCGTGCAGGGCGTCGGAGGCCAGACCCTTGAGGGACTGGGTGCCGAACCCGAACGCGGTCGGGGACCAGCGGCGCTCCTTGACCCGGTCTATCTTGTGCGCGATGACCCCGAAGGGATAGGCCCGGTGCCGGTTGGCGTACCCCTGGCGCGTCATCAGCCGCTCGACGTTCTCATAGATCTCACGCAGCGGGCGGCGCTCGCGCACCTGCTCCAGGATCAGCGCGCGGTGCGGCCGCAGGTCGGACATCAGACGGTCCTGCACCGGATTGAGGCCGAGGCTGCCGGAGTAGCCGATGTCGGCGGCGTATCCCCGGTAGACGGGTGCCATGTCGAGGATGAAGGGCATCCCCGGCTCCAGCTTCCGGTTGGTCGGGAAGAACTGGAGCGGGATCCTGAAGCCCGTGAAGGCGGTGCGGTCCCCGAACCAGGCGAACGGCAGGTGGAACCAGTCCCGCACCCCGCGCTCGCGCAGCCATTCGCGCTGCATCCGTGCCGCCTCGCGCTCGGTCACGCCGGGGCGGAGCTGGGCCGCCACCGTCTCGGCGCACTCGTAGGCGAGGCGCTGGACCTCCCTGAACCCGCGCAGCTCGGCGGAGAGCCGCGCGGAGCCGTGCGCGGCGCGTTCCCCGGTGTCCGTGTCCCCAGCCATGCCAGCCGTCCGTCCTGTCAGCCGTACCCGCCGAAAGTTGACACTGATGAATGTGACAATGACCGGAGACCACGTCAAGGGTCCTGCACGGACCTGTGGACAACCCGGCTCCCCCTCCGGCCGGTGTCAGCCTTGCGTCAGGGTGCGTAGTCCTCAAGGCGGAGACCGGGTCCCGCTCCAGGTCTGACGATCCGCCCGGGCCCCGGCACTAACGTCGAACCCGTGACTGTCATCGCGACCGAAAGCCTGAGCAAGCGGTACCCCCGAGTGACCGCCCTCGACCGGCTCTCCCTGGACATCGGGCCCGGAGTGACCGGGCTCGTGGGCGCCAACGGAGCCGGCAAGTCCACGCTGATCAAGATCCTGCTCGGGCTGTCGCCCGCCACCGAGGGGCGCGCCGCCGTCCTCGGACTGGACGTCGCCACGCACGGCAGCGCGATCCGCGAGCGCGTCGGCTACATGCCCGAGCACGACGCCCTGCCGCCGGACGTCTCGGCCACCGAGTTCGTCGTCCACATGGCACGCATGTCCGGGCTGCCGCCGACGGCCGCCCGCGAGCGGACCGCCGACACGCTGCGCCACGTCGGGCTGTACGAGGAGCGCTACCGCCCCATCGGCGGCTACTCCACCGGCATGAAGCAGCGCGTCAAGCTGGCCCAGGCACTCGTGCACGACCCGCAGCTGGTCCTCCTCGACGAGCCGACCAACGGCCTCGACCCGGTGGGCCGCGACGAGATGCTCGGCCTGATCCGCCGCGTGCACACCGACTTCGGCATCTCCGTCCTGGTCACCTCCCACCTCCTCGGCGAGCTCGAGCGGACCTGCGACCACGTCGTGGTCATCGACGGCGGCAAGCTGTTGCGCTCCAGCTCGACCAGCGACTTCACCCAGACAACGACCACCCTGGCGGTCGAGGTCACCGACTCCGACGCGCACCCGGACGGGACGGCCGCCCTGCGCAAGGCGCTCGGCGCGGCGGGGCTCACCCTCCACGCGGGCGAGGAGCAGGGCCTTCCAGGAGCCGGCCACATCCTCCTCGTCGAGGCCACGGGCGAGGACACGTACGACACCATCCGCGACACCGTCGCCGACCTCGGCGTGGGCCTGGTCCGCATGGAGCAGCGCCGCCACCACATCGCGGAGGTCTTCCGCGAGAGCGACCAGTCCGCGCAGCGGATCCAGATCCAGCAGAAGGGAGCCGGTACCGATGGCGCCTGAGAACTCGACCCAGATCCACAACATCGGCTACCGGTCCTACGACGGTCCCCGGCTCGGCCGCTCCTACGCCCGCACCTCGCTGTTCTCGCAGTCGCTGCGCGGTGCGTACGGGCTCGGCCGCTCCGCCAAGTCCAAGGTCCTGCCGATGATCCTCTTCGCGGTCATGTGCGTCCCCGCGCTGATCATCGTCGCGGTGGCCATCGCCGTGCCCGGCTCCACCGACCTGCCGATCAAGTACACGACGTACGCCCTGACCACCCAGGTGGTCATCGGCCTCTACCTCGCGTCCCAGGCCCCCCAGTCGGTCTCACGGGACCTGCGCTTCAAGACGGTGCCGCTGTACTTCTCGCGGCCCATCGAGCGGATCGACTACGTCCTGGCCAAGTACGCCGCGATGGTGTCGGCCCTCTTCATCCTCACCGCCACCCCGCTGCTGATCATGTGGATCGGCTCGCTGCTGGCGAAGTTCGACTTCGGTCACCAGACCAAGGGATTCGGGCAGGCACTGGTGTCGGTACTTCTGCTGTCGCTGCTCTTCGCGGGCCTCGGACTGGTGATGGCCGCGCTCACCCCCCGCCGCGGGTTCGGCGTGGCCGCGGTGATCGCCATGCTCCTCATCCCCTACGGCGCCGTCTCCACCGTGCAGGCCGTCGCCTACGGGACCGGGAACACCGGCGTCATCGAGTGGCTGGGCCTGTTCTCCCCGATCACCCTGATCGACGGCGTGCAGACGGCGTTCCTCGGTGCCACCTCCGCCTTCCCGGGCGGTGAGGGCCCCTCGGCCGGCACCGGCTTCGTCTACCTGCTCGTCATCCTCGGCCTCATCGTCGGCTCCTACGCCGCCCTGATGGCCCGCTACCGGAAGGCCGGGCTGTGACCACCATCGACATCGACCACACCTCCCGCTGGTTCGGGAACGTCGTCGCCGTCAACGACGTGACCATGCGCATCGGCCCCGGCGTCACCGGTCTCCTCGGCCCCAACGGCGCGGGCAAGTCCACCCTCATCAACATGATGGGCGGCTTCCTCGCCCCCTCCACGGGCACCGTCACCCTCGACGGCGCGCCGATCTGGCGCAACGAGCAGGTCTACCGGCAGATCGGCGTCGTACCCGAGCGCGAGGCGATGTACGACTTCCTCACCGGCCGGGAGTTCGTCGTCGCCAACGCCGAGCTGCACGGGCTCGACGACGCGGCAGCCCAGCGGGCGCTGGCCACCGTCGAGATGGAGTACGCCCAGGACCGCAAGATCGCCACGTACTCCAAGGGCATGCGCCAGCGCGTGAAGATGGCGTCCGCGCTCGTCCACGAGCCTTCGGTGCTGCTGCTCGACGAGCCGTTCAACGGCATGGACCCGCGCCAGCGCATGCAGCTGATGGACCTGCTGCGGCGGATGGGCGACGAGGGCCGCACCGTGCTGTTCTCCTCCCACATCCTGGAGGAGGTCGAGCAGCTGGCCTCCCACATCGAGGTGGTGGTCGCCGGCCGGCACGCCGCCTCCGGTGACTTCCGCAAGATCCGCCGCCTGATGACGGACCGCCCGCACCGCTACCTCGTGCGCTCCTCCGACGACCGGGCCCTCGCCGCGGCCCTGATCGCCGACCCGTCGACCGCCGGCATCGAGGTCGACCTCAAGGAAGGCGCCCTGCGGATCCAGGCCGTCGACTTCGGGCGCTTCACCGAGCTGCTGCCGCAGGTCGCCCGAGCCCACGGCATCCGGCTGCTGACCGTCTCGCCCTCGGACGAGTCCCTCGAGTCGGTCTTCTCCTACCTCGTCGCGGCCTGAAAGGAGCTGGCAACCATGTACAACCCGACCGTCGCCCGGCTCACCTACCGGGCCCTCCTCGGCCGCCGCCGCGCGGCGATCCTCTTCGCGCTGCCCGCCCTGCTGCTCGTCATCTCCCTCACGGTCCGCTTCTTCACCGGAGTGGACGACAAGGTCGCCGCGGAGCTGCTCGGCGGCTTCGCGCTCGCCACGATGGTGCCGCTGATCGGCGTGATCGCCGGCACCGGAGCCATCGGCCCGGAGATCGACGACGGCTCGATCGTCTACCTGCTCTCCAAGCCGGTGAAGCGCCCGACGATCATCATGACCAAGCTGACCGTCGCCATCGCCGTCACGATGGCCTTCTCCGCCATCCCCACCCTGATCGCGGGCTTCATCCTCAACGGCAACGGCCAGCAGATCGCCGTCGCCTACACCGTCGCCGCACTCGTCGCCTCCATCGCCTACAGCGCGCTCTTCCTGCTGCTGGGCACCGTCAGCCGGCACGCGGTCGTCTTCGGCCTGGTCTACGCCCTGATCTGGGAGTCCCTCTTCGGCAGCCTGGTCTCCGGTGCCAAGACCCTCAGCGTCCAGCAGTGGGCCCTGGCCCTGGCCGAGAAGGTCGCCGGACAGGGGTACGTCGACTCCAGCGTGGGGCTGCCCACCGCCGTGATCCTGCTCCTGGCGGTCACCGTCGGCGCCACCGCGTACGCGGGCCAGAAGCTGCGCCGCCTCACCCTGGCCGGTGAGGAGTAGCCCGCCGCCACCGGCCGAAAACCGTGCCCCGCCCGGCCCACCGGCCAGGCGGGGCACGGCCGTACGGGGCATCATCGGGGCATGATCGAGCACACCGGACCCGAGCCGTCCAGGCCTCTGCGGGCCTGGATACGGTCCTCGCCCGGCACGCACATATGGCTGCTGATCGTGGCCGTGACCAGCGTCGTCGTGGCGATCGCCCCGGACCGGCTCGACCATGTGCTGCTCCACCGCAACAGCAGCAACATCCACCAGCTGGACAAGTACCCTCTCCGTGCCCTGCTGAGCAGTGCCCTCTGGATCGAGAACCCGGCCTCCCTCGCCCTCTACGCCCTGCTCTTCGAGCTCTTCCACGCCACCGTCGAACGCTGGCTGGGCACCTTGCGCTGGCTGGTGATCGTCGCGACCGCCCATATCGTCGCCACCCTCGCCAGCCAGAAGCTCCTCCTCATGGCCATCGAGGACAACCGGGCGCCGCACAGCATGACGCACGTCGTGGACATCGGGGTCAGCTACGGGCTCGCGGCCTCCGTCGGCGTCCTGACCTACCGGCTCCCGAACCCCTGGAGATGGCTCTACCTGGCGGGAGTCGTGGCCTTCTTCGCGATCCCCCTGCTCACCGGCGGCAGTTTCACCGACCTCGGTCATGCCATCTCCTTGGCCGTCGGGCTGCTGGCCTGGCCGCTGACCCTCCATCCGGAGCCGCACGAGGTCCATGTTTCACGTGAAACATGAGCCCGTGAGCCCGACCCGCGACCGTGGAGAAAATCGCTGGTAAGGGGCGTGCGCCCCCGGCACAGTGGGAGGTGCGGGGAGCAACAGAAAGGTCCGGGACAGCCACTTCGAGCGCGTCTTGCGGCGCGGGCTGTTCCGGACCTTCTTCTCCCTGAACGGGTGCGGCTCAGGCGGCGCCCAGCAGGCGCTCCAGCACCACCGCGATGCCGTCCTCCTGGTTGGAGGTGGTCACCTCGTCGGCCACGGCCTTCAGGTCGGCGTGGGCGTTGGCCATCGCGACACCGTGCGCGGCCCAGCCGAACATGGGGATGTCGTTGGGCATGTCGCCGAACGCGATCGTCTCGGCGGCCTTCACCTTCAGCCGCCGGGCGGCGAGCGAGAGCCCGGTGGCCTTGCTCAGCCCCAGCGGGAGGATCTCCACTATCCCCGGGCCGGCCATCACGATGTCGACCAGGCCGCCCACGGTTTCGCGGGCCACCTTGACCAGCTCGTCCTCGCCCATCCCCGGGTGCTGGATGTACAGCTTGTTGAGCGGAGCGCTCCAGACGGCCGCGGTGTCCTCCAGGTAGAGCGCCGGGAGGCCGCCCTGTACCTGGTAGCCGGGGCCGAACAGGACCTCGCCGTCCACCCCGTCCCGGCTGGCGGCCAGCGCCAGCGGTCCCACCTCGGCCTCGAGCTTCGACAGCGCCAGACCGGCCAGCTGCCGGTCCAGCGTCACGGAGGTCAGCAGCCGGTGCGCCCCCGCGTCGTAGACCTGAGCCCCCTGCCCGCACACCGCGATCCCCTTGTAGCCGAGGTCGTCCAGCACGCCCCGGGTCCAGGGCACGGCCCGGCCGGTGACGATGATGTGCGCCGCGCCCGCCGCGGTGGCCGCGGCGAGCGCCTCGCGGGTGCGCTCCGAGACGGTGTCGTCGTCACGCAGCAGCGTGCCGTCGAGATCCGTCGCGACGAGCTTGTACGGGAACGGGGCCGTGCTCACTTGGCGATCGGCTCCAGGACCTCACGGCCGCCCAGGTACGGGCGGAGCACCGGGGGGACCCGGACGGAGCCGTCGGCCTGCTGGTGGTTCTCCAGGATGGCGACGATGGTGCGCGGGACGGCGCACAGGGTGCCGTTCAGCGTGGACAGCGGCGCGGTCTTCTTGTCCTCGCGGTAGCGGATCTGCAGGCGGCGGGCCTGGAAGCCGTCACAGTTCGAGGCGGAGGTCAGCTCGCGGTACTTGCCCTGGGTCGGGATCCAGGCCTCGCAGTCGAACTTGCGGGAGGCGGACGCGCCCAGGTCGCCGGTGGCGACGTCGATGACCTGGAACGGCAGCTCCAGGCTGGTCAGCCACTGCTTCTCCCACTCCAGGAGCCGCTTGTGCTCGGCCTCGGCGTCCTCGGGCGCGACGTACGAGAACATCTCGACCTTGTCGAACTGGTGGACGCGGAAGATGCCGCGGGTGTCCTTGCCGTACGTACCGGCCTCGCGGCGGAAGCACGGCGAGAAGCCGGCGTACCGCAGGGGCAGCTTGTCGACGTCGATGATCTCGTCCATGTGGTACGCGGCGAGCGGGACCTCGGAGGTGCCGACCAGGTAGTAGTCGTCCTTCTCCAGGTGGTACACGTTCTCCGCGGCCTGGCCGAGGAAGCCGGTGCCCTCCATGGCGCGCGGGCGGACCAGCGCGGGGGTGAGCATCGGGATGAAGCCGGCCTCGGTGGCCTGTGCGATCGCCGCGTTGACGAGCGCGAGCTCCAGCAGGGCGCCGACGCCCGTCAGGTAGTAGAAGCGCGACCCGGACACCTTGGCACCGCGCTCGACGTCGATGGCGCCCAGCGCCTCGCCCAGCTCCAGGTGGTCCTTGGGCTCGAAGCCCTCGGCTCCGAAGTCGCGGATGGTGCCGTGGGTCTCGAGGACGGTGAAGTCCTCCTCGCCGCCGACGGGGACGTCCTCGTGGACGATGTTGCCGAGCTTGAGCAACAGCTGCTTGGCAGCCTCGTCCGCCTCGTTCTGCTCTGCCTCCGCCGCCTTGACGTCGGCCTTGAGCTGCTCGGCCTTGGCCAGCAGCTGGGCCCGCTCCTCGGGAGTGGCCTTGGGGATGAGCTTGCCGAGGGACTTCTGCTCATTGCGCAGTTCGTCGAAGCGCATGCCGGAGGACCTGCGGCGCTCATCGGCGGAGAGCAGTGCGTCGACGAGGTCGACGTCCTCTCCACGGGCGCGCTGCGAGGCGCGGACACGGTCAGGGTCTTCACGGAGCAGCCGAAGGTCAATCACCCCTCCAGGCTACCGGTCTGGGCTTCCTGGGATCACACCGATATCACGCTGCGTGTCATTATGTCCCGATTGAGGGGAATGGAAATCCCCCGCCCCGATGGCTGGAAGAGGCCCCTCGGGGCGGCTGATAAACCGGTCCGATTCCCCGAAAAGGGGCGCGGTGCAGGGTGGCGGGCGCGGCCTGAGCAGCGCTGAGGGGTCAGCCTTGTCCACAGGAATTCCACTCGGACTCCCCTTATCCACAGGCTGTGTGCCGCATCTGTGGACACCGAATTAGATCAATAGGGATCCGCAGGAAGCCCTGCCGGTTCGGGGTCCAAACCGCCCTCACACACTCATTCGGGTGGGAATGGCTCGCTCCAAAGAGTTGGTCGGTGATACAGGGGTGACGCCGTTCACCTCTCGCTTCCCAGCGCGAAACCTGGGCCGCCCGGCCGATTTGTCGACCTTGTCGTGCCGCTCTGTCGACTTGTCCCCAGGTCTCCCTCTCACCCTGTGGATAACTCTGTGGACAAGTGGAAGAGAGGGACGTGGCTACGCGCGGCCGTCGAGACAGCGGGCCAGCCAGTCGGAGGCCTCCGTGAAATCGCCATCGGAGGTGCCCGGCCGCGCCGCGCGCACCTCACTGAGAGCGACCCCCGCCCGCGGGTAGGAGCCCAGGAACCGGATCTGGGGGCAGGTCCGGCGCAGCCCCATCAGGGCCTCGCTCACCCGGCGGTCGGAGATGTGCCCTTCGGCGTCCACGGCGAAGCAGTAGTTCCCGATCCCCTCGCCGGTCGGCCGGGACTGGATCAGCATCAGGTTCACGCCCCGGACGGCGAACTCCTGGAGCAGTTCCAGCAGGGCGCCGGGGTGGTCGTCGCCCAGCCACAGCACCACGGAGGTCTTGTCGGCGCCGGTGGGGGCGGCCGGCCGGGCGGGCCGCCCGACCAGCACGAACCGGGTCTCGGCGTTCTGCGCGTCGTGGATCTCGGTGACCAGCGCCTCCAGCCCGTAGGTGGCGGCGGCGAACTCGCCCGCGAAGGCGGCGTCGAACCGGCCCTCCTGGACCAGCCGCGCCCCGTCGGCGTTGGAGGCGGCCGACTCCCACACCGCGTCGGGCAGGTGCGTCCGCAGCCAGTTGCGCACCTGCGGCTGGGCGACGGGGTGTCCCGTGACGGTCTTGACGTCCGACAGCTTGGTCCCGGGCCGCACCAGCAGCGCGAACGCGATGGGCAGCAGCACCTCGCGGTAGATCATCAACGGCTCGCCCGAGGCCAGCTCGTCGAGGGTGGCGGTGACCCCGCCCTCCACCGAGTTCTCGATCGGCACCAGCGCGGCCGCGGCCTCGCCGTTGCGCACGGCGTCCAGGGCGGCCGGGACCGACACCATCGGGACGAGCTCCCGGGTGGCGGCTTCCGGCAGGGTGCGCAGGGCCGCTTCGGTGAACGTGCCCTCGGGACCGAGATAGGTGAAGCGCGTGGCCGACATGCGATCAGCCTAATGCCGGGCCGACCGCCTCCGTGGGGCTGTTCACCCTTCGAGCAGCCGCTGCCCGACGTACTCGCCGGTGCGCGGGCCGGGCGGGACGGCGTACAGGCCGCTCGACTCGTGCCGGATGAACGCCGACAGGGCGTCGCCCCGGTCCAGCTTGCGCTGCACGGGGACGAACCCGCGCAGCGGATCGGCCTGCCAGCAGATGAAGAGCAGACCGGCGTCCGGGGTGCCGTCGGGGGCGATCCCGTCATGGAAGGAGAAGGGCCGCCGCAGCATGGCGGCGCCGCCGTTCTGCGCGGGGGCGGAGATCCTCGCGTGCGCGTTGGAGGGGATCACCGGCTTGCCGTCGGTGCCGAGCTTGTCCAGGGCCAGGGGTGTGGTCTCGCCGCCGCCCGTCAGGGGCGCACCGTTCGCCTTCGTCCGGCCGATGACCTGCTCCTGCTGCGCCAGGGACTGCTTGTCCCAGTCGTCCAGCAGCATCCGGATCCGGCGGACGACGGCGTACGAGCCCCCGGCCATCCAGGCGTGCTCCGCCGGCCCGGGCCCGGCGGCGGGCACGAAGATCCGCTTGTCGAAGTCGGGGTCCGCGGGCTTCGGGTTCCCGGTGCCGTCGATCTGGCCCATGAGGTTCCGAGCGGTCATCGGGGACGCGGTGGCGCCGGGGGAACGGTTGAAACCGTTCATCTGCCAGCGCACCCGGGCAGCCTCCCCGGCGTCCTTCTGAATGGCCCGCAGGGCGTGGAAGGCGACGAGCCCGTCGTTCGATCCGATCTGCACCCACAGGTCGCCGTTGCTGCGCTGGGCGTCGAGCCGGTCCGAGGAGAAGTCGGGCAGCGGGTCGAGGGCGGCCGGGCGGCGGGCGGTGAGGCCCGTGCGCTCGAAGAAGGAGTGGCCGAACCCGAAGGTGACGGTCAGGGAGGAGGGGCCCGCGTCCAGGGCGATGCCGCTGTCGCCCGTCGGGGCGGTCTCCCCCGCCATGAGCCGGCGCGCGGTCTCGGACCAGCGGCGCATCAGCGCGGCGGCCTCCGTGCGCCCGGCCCCCGGTGCCAGGTCGAAGGCGAGGACATGGCCCTTGGCCTGGAGCGGGGTCGTGATGCCGGCCTGGTGGTCCCCTTCGAAGGCCACGGCGGTGGAGCCGAGGGAGGAGAGGGCCCCGGCCGCGCCGGGGGCGCCGGCCGGGGAGTCGGTGACCGCCGAGTGCACGAGGGCACCCCCGGTGGCGCCGAGCGCGAGCCCGACGGCGCCTGCGGCGCCGACCGTGCCCAGCAGTCGGCGCCGGGAGATCTCGATGTCGGGGTTGCTGGCGGTGCTGCTCTCGGTCACGCTGTTCAGCCGATCTTGACGTTCTTCTGGACGGTCGTCTGGTCGATGTCGGAGGTACGGACGGTCACGTCGATGCGCCATTCGCCCGCGAGGGGCAGCTGGACCCCGGACGCCGTCCAGTGTCCGGGAGCGTCGCGGTCCGGGGCCACCGGGAGGGGCCCGATCTCCTTGGCCGGGAGGGTGAAGGAGACCTTGACCTCCGGCAGGTCCACGGGCTTGCCGTCGGTGCCGTCCGCCCACAGGTGCAGGGTGTTGGCGCCGACCCTGCCCGGGTCGAGCTCCAGCCGGACCGTGCCCTTGCCGTTCTGGCCGCCGGTGTCGTACGGCAGGCTGATCTTGACGGCCCGGTCGGGGACGGCAGTGGAGGCCGAGCCCCGCCCGGCCTCCTGCTCCACGGCGCGGCCGGGCTCGGTGCTGGTCAGGACGGTGGTGACGGCCAGCAGGACGACGGCCACCGCGGCCTCGGCGAGCACGGAGCGGCGCAGGCCCGAACGGCCGGGATCGGCGTCGCGGACCTGGTTCTCCAGGGCCTTCTCGCGGGCGGCACGCTGCCGGGCGAGCTGCGCGGCCCGCTTCGGGTCGGTGGGCTCGGCCGGCTCGGCGGAGGCGTCGTCGGCCGTGGCTGCGGTCGTGCTTCCGGTCGCCGTTTCACGTGAAACATCGCCGCCCGCGCCCACCACGGCCGGCTCCGCGGCCCGGTCCTCCACCGCCACGTCGGCCAGCCGGCCCGTCCACTTGCGGGAGAGGTAGGCGATGCCGACGAGGACGGCCACCAGAGCGACCTTGATCATCAGCAGTCGGCCGTAGCTGGTGCCGGTGAGCGCCGACCAGCTGCCGAGCTGCCGCCAGGACTGGTAGACGCCGGTGACGGCGAGGACCAGGACGCTGATGAAGGCGACCCGGGAGAAGCGCTGGACGGCGGCCCGCTCGATGTCCGGCACCTTGTGGAGGGCGACGAGCAGGGCGGCGAGTCCGCCGAGCCAGGTGGACACGGCCAGCAGGTGCAGGATGTCGGCCGGCATGGCGATGCCGGGCTGGATACCGGTGGAGGCGTGTTCGGCGAGCGCCCAGGTGGCGGCGATTCCGGCGGCCACGACCGTGCCGCCGATCCCGAGCCCGAAGGCCAGGTCGCTGGTGTCCTTCGACTGCTCGGGGCTCTGCGCGTCGGTGTTCTTCTGCCGGCGCGCGTAGGCGCCGAAGAGGACGGCGATGAACAGGGCGGCCGCGCCCAGCAGCAGCAGCCGGGACACGAAGGAGGCGCCGGTCTTGGTCTCCAGGACGGCCTTGAGCCCGTCGAGGTCGAAGGCGTCCGCGAACTTGCCCGAGCCGGTGTACGGAGTGCGCAGCACCAGCATCGCCAGCGTGGCGGCGGTGAGGGTGACCCAGCCGCGCACCACCAGCTTCTGCAGCGGGCGCACGGCGGAACCCCGGCGCCAGCACAGCAGGATGAAGGCGGAACCGCCGACGAGGACGGTGAACCCCGCGTAGGCGGCGTAGCGGGCGATGCCGTACGCGATGCCGACGGGCCCGCCGCCCACCTTCTGGGTGGGCAGGGCGACGGAGGTGGCCGAAGGCGCGCCGACGGAGAAGGTGAAGGCGCCGGAGACCGGGTGGCTGTCTGCGGAGACGGCCTGCCAGGCGACGGTGTAGGTACCGTCGGGCAGCCCGGAGTGCAGGGCGGTCCCGTAGCGGATGACGGATCCGCTGCACATGTTCCGCAGCTCGCCCGTGTCGACGCGCTTGCCCTGGGGGTCCATGACGCGGATCGAGTCGTCACCCATGGCGACCTCCTCCGAGAAGGAGAGGGTCACCTGGGCGGGCGCCGTGGCGACCACCGCCCCGTCCTTGGGGTCGCTCGCGGTGAGTGCGGCGTGTGCCGTGGCCGGGGTGGCCGCGGTGAACAGGGTTGCCAGCAGGGCTGCGAGAACCAGCGCCAGCCGCGGCAGCGATGCCGTGGCACGGACGCGGAAAGGAGGGGGAGCGGGGGCGGTGGCCGTCATGGCGTGTCAGTTCCTCGGTCCGTCAGTGGGCGGTGGAGTTCTGGGGGTTGTACGTCCGTTCCTTGACGTCCAGCTCGACCTTGACCGGATCGGCCTTCTCGAAACGCAGCTCGATGGTGACCTTGTCGCCGACGTTGGGCTTGTTCTTGAGACCCATGAACATGATGTGGCTGCCACCGCGCTCCAGGTTCAGGTCGCCGCCCGCGGGCACGTCCATGGACTGGACCTGCTGCATCTTCTGGTCCTTGGTCTCGTGGACCTGCAGGTCGTCGGAGAGCGGGCTGGTGACGCCGATCAGCTTGTCGGCGGTCTTCGAGTCGTTCTTGATGACCATGAAAGCGCCGGCCATCTTGTCGTTGACCGGCTCGGGCATGTACGCCCCGCTGACGGTCATCTTCGGCTTGGCCGACTCCTCGGCCTTCGTACCGGCGCTCGCGCTCGACGAGGAGCCCGAGTCAGAGGAAGAGGAGGAGCAGCCGGATATGGCGAGAGCGGCCGTCAGGGAGAGGGCGGCGGCGAGGATGCGGGTGGTGCGGGTGTTCACGGGTTCTGTCCCTTGATGAGCTTCGGCAGGTCCTTGGTGTAGTCCTCGACGGTCGTGCCCTCGCCGTAGAGGACGTAGCCCTCGTCGGTCTTGGGCGAGAACGCGATGACCTGGGCCCCGTGCATGGACACGATGCTGCCGTCCGGTTCCTTCTTGGGGGCCTCGATACCGATGCCGAGGGAGCGGGCGGCGGCCTGGATCTTGCCGAAGTCGCCGGTCAGCCCGGTGAAGGCCGTGTCCTGCGCCCTGAGCCACGCCCCGAGGGAATCCGGGGTGTCGCGCTCGGGATCCGTGGTGACGAAGACGACCTGGAGCTTGTCCTGGTCCTCCTTCGGGAGCGCCTTCTTGGCGACGGCGATGTTGCTCATCGTCAGGGGGCACACGTCGGGGCAGTTGGTGTAGCCGAAGTAGATCAGCGTCGGCCGGCCCTTGGTCTGCTCGCGCAGGCTCCACGGCTTGCCGGTGGTGTCCGTGAGGACGAGGTCCGGCTTGTCGAAGGGGCGGTCGAGGACGGTCGCGGCTCCGGTCTTCTTCTCACCGGTGATCTGCGTGACCGACGCGTTGTTCTTGGCCGGCTCACTGCCGCAGGCCGTGAGGGTGAGCGCGGCCGCCACCGCGAGGGCGGCGACCGTCACACGTGTGGTGCGCATATGGAGGTGTCCCTGGGATCGGGGATGGTGCGGATGTAAGGGGGCCCGGGCGGGCCGGTGCACGGGCCCTGCGCGG
The DNA here is from genome assembly GCF_000966975.1 of Streptomyces katrae. GTDB lineage: Bacteria > Actinomycetota > Actinomycetes > Streptomycetales > Streptomycetaceae > Streptomyces > Streptomyces katrae. The sequence goes on from NZ_JZWV01000015.1 coordinate 23,312, forward strand.
GCCCGTGGACGACGGGCCCGCGGGCCCGGTGGATCAGGCGGAGCGGCGGCGCGAGGCGATGCCGAAGGCCACCCCGCCGAGGCCGAGGACGATGCCCGCGATGCCGAGGGCGCGCGCGGTGGTGTCGGAGCCGCTCGTGGCGGCGGCCTCGTCGTGCTTCGCGTCCTTGTCGGCGTCCTTGCCGGCGTTCTTGGCGTCGGCGGCCGGCTTGGCGTCGTCGTGGCCGTCCCCGCCCTTGGCGGCGGTCAGCTTGAGCAGGGGCGCCGGGGTCTGCGGTTCAGGGGCGCCCTCCTTGGACTCCTCGATCCAGCGGACGACCTCGTTGTTGTCGTACGTCTGGATGGCCTTGAAGACCATCTTGTCGGCGTTCTCGGGGAGCTTGCCGACGGAGACCGGGAACTGCTGGAACTTGCCGGGCTCGATCTTGCCGCCGGTCCAGGTCACCTTGGTGACGACCTCGTTGACCTGCTTGCCGTGCACGCTCAGGGGCTTGTCGAGCTTGGTCTTCTCGACGGTGGACGTCCAGCCGGGGATGTCCTGCGGCATGACGGACGTCAGCGGCTGGTCGACCGGGAAGTTGACCTCGAGCTGGGTGGTCGAGGCGTTGTCGCGCTCGTTCGGAACCTTGAAGTTGATCGTCGCGTAGCCGCCCTTGGGGGCGTCGCCGGGCTGAACGCTGACGTGCGCGAAGGCGGTGCCGGACAGGGCGAGGACGGCGCCGGCGGCGAAGGCGGCGGCGAGGGAGACGCGAGAGGTCTTCATGGCAGAAACACTCCACGGAGCAGTGGTGAACGGTGGGTCCGCGCGCACGGGCGCGCGCGGAGGTCACGGCACCGGTGCTCCCGCCGTGTGTTCCGGGGAGTGGAGGTGCCGCGTCAGGCTGCGAGGACGAGCGCAGCCGGCGGCCCACGCCGGATCACGGTGTGCAGGAGTGCGGATCACGGTGTGCAGGAGTGCGTCCCGGCCGGTCGTCGCGGCCGGTGCGGAGGCGGTCCGGCGGGCCCGGGGGCCGTGCGCGGGAGCGCCGAGGAGCCCGGCGGTGAGGACCCGTACGAAGGCCAGCGCGGCGCGCAGCGGACGTATCGGGCCGGCTTCGGCCGAGAGCCGCGAGAGTTCGACCAGCCGGAACAGGGCGGCGTCGCCCCGGCCCAGGAGCCAGCCGGCCGCGAGCGCGGCCAGCAGGTGGCCGAGCAGCATGGCCGGACTGAACAGCCCGATCTCAGGGGCCCCGGCGGGGGCCGTGGCCAGGTGCATGTGGCCCATGTGAGCCATGTGGCCTGACGCGGCCGCCTGGGCGGCCAGGGCGGCCGGGTCCAGCCCGGCGGCCTCCAGGATGCGCCGGGAGTCGGCCGGGCTCAGCGGTACGGAGTTGCCCCCGCAGACCAGCTGGGCGGCGAGCGCCGCCAGAGAGGTGTCGGAACCCGCGGCCTGCGTCTGCGCGGCGGCGGCGCCGTGCTGACCGAGGCCGAACAGGGTGTGCAGCCCGAGCTGGCCCACGGCCAGTCCGGCGGCGATGCCCGGCCGCGAACGACGGCGCCCCGCGAGGGGGGCCGAGACCGCGAAGACGGCGACGAAGGCCAGGGCCAGTGCCCACCACGGCACGGTCGCGCAGGAGGCCACGGCGTGACCCGTCGCGGACAGCACGACGCAGACCGCGGTGAACACCGCGGCCCGGGTGGTCCGGAGCCCGGCTCCGGCGCGTGTCGTGTGGGTGGCAGACATGGCCGGGCCATCATCGCACTGGCCCCCGGCCCTGCCTACGGCAGGTACTGGAGGGACCCTATGGTTCCGGTGTGCGACGGGCAGGACCTCCGCCGCCCCGCCGGCCCCGGGCCGGCGCCGCGACCTGGGCACGCGCGCCCGATACACGCCGGCCGCACATCCCGCATCGGCCGAATGAGGGCTGTGCCGGCCGCCGGGGGCTTACGCCCCACCACGGGCGGCAATAGGTAACCGTATGAGTATCTGGTGGTCTCTCCACTTGCGGCGCGAAGCCGCGAGCGTTCCGCTCGCCCGGCGACTGCTGCTGGGGACCATGGACACCGCGGGGGTGGACCCGGACATCTCCTACGAGCTTTCGGTCGCGCTGAGCGAGGCGTGTGCGAACGCCGTGGAGCACGGCGGCCGCGGCGGTCCGGCCGGGGGCCCGGTCGGCGCCCCCGCCGACGAGGTCCTGGACGACACCGAGGCGTACCACGTCACCGCCTACCTGGACGGGGACCGCTGCCGCATCGAGGTCGCCGACTCGGGTCCGGGTTTCCCGCCCTCGACGGT
>NZ_JZWV01000016.1 GCF_000966975.1 Streptomyces katrae
ACGGTGGCCCGCCGCAGACCCTCCCTGGCCGAGCACGGCCGGGGCCTGCACCTGATCGCGGAGCTCGCCGACCACGTCCGGCTGCGCAACCGGCCGGGCCGGGGCGCGGTGGTGAGCTTCGAGCGGATGCTCAAGTGGCGTGAGGACGCGCTGCTGAGGGTGTCCTAGGAACGCGGACGGGCGGGGGAACCGGTTCCGGCTCCCCCGCCCGCGGTCACGTCAGGGCGTCAGCCCTTGAGCCGCGCCATCCAGGCCTCGACCTCGACCGAGGTGCGCGGCAGCCCGGCCGAAAGGTTCCGGTTGCCGTCCTCGGTGACGAGGATGTCGTCCTCGATCCGGACGCCGATGCCCCGGTACTCCTCGGGCACGGTCAGGTCGTCGGCCTGGAAGTACAGGCCCGGCTCGACGGTCAGGCACATGCCCGGCTCCAGCGTGCCGTCGACGTACGCCTCGGTGCGCGCGGCGGCGCAGTCGTGGACGTCCATGCCGAGCATGTGGCCGGTGCCGTGCAGGGTCCAGCGGCGCTGCAGCCCGAGCTCCAGGACGCGCTCGACCGGGCCCTCCAGCAGGCCCCACTCGACGAGCTTCTCGGCCAGCACGTGCTGGGCGGCGTCGTGGAAGTCGCGGTACTTCGCACCCGGCTTGACGGCGGCGATGCCGGCTTCCTGGGACTCGTAGACCGCGTCGTAGATCTTGCGCTGGATGTCGGTGTACGTGCCGCTGATGGGCAGCGTGCGGGTGACGTCGGCGGTGTAGAGGGAGTGGGTCTCCACACCGGCGTCGAGCAGCAGCAGGTCGCCGGAGCGGACGGCGCCGTCGTTGCGGACCCAGTGCAGGGTGCAGGCGTGGGCGCCGGCGGCGGCGATGGTGCCGTAGCCGACGTCGTTGCCCTCGACGCGGGCGCGCAGGAAGAAGGTGCCCTCGATGTAGCGCTCGGAGGTGGCCTCGGCCTTGTCGAGGACCTTCACCACGTCCTCGAAGCCGCGGACGGTGGAGTCGACGGCCTTCTGCAGCTCGCCGATCTCGAAGGCGTCCTTCACGGCGCGGGCCTCGGAGAGGTAGACGCGCAGCTCCTCGTCACGCTCCTTGGTCACCTTGTCGGTGAGGGCGGACTCGATGACGGAGTCGTGGCCGCGGACGGCACGGACCGGGCCGGTGGCCTCGGCCAGGGCCTCGGGCAGCTCGCGGACGTCCTTGGCCGGGATGCCCAGGAGCTGCTCGGCCTCGGCGAGGGAGTGGCGGCGGCCGACCCAGAGCTCGCCCTGGCCCGACAGCCAGAACTCGCCGTTCTCGCGGTCCGAGCGGGGCAGCAGGTAGACGGTGGCCTCGTGGCCGGTCTCCCCGGTGGGCTCCAGGACCAGGACACCGTTCTCGGTCTGGTCGCCGGTGAGGTACGCGTACTCGGTGGAGGCGCGGAAGGGGTACTCGGTGTCGTTCGAGCGGGTCTTCAGCCGGCCCGCCGGGATGACCAGGCGCTCGCCGGGGAACCGCGCGGACAGCGCGGCGCGGCGGTCGGCGGTGTGGCCGGCCTGGGCGATGGGCTCGAGGCCGTGCAGCTCGGTGTCGGCCCAGCCGGTGCGCATGCTCTCCGCGAGTTCCTCGCTGACGCCCGGGTACAGCCCGTTCTTGCGCTGCTTGTGCTTCTTCTGGGGCTGCTCTTCTTCCGGGGTCTCCGGGGTGAGCTCGTCAGCCACGTCATCTCCTCAGCCGCTACGACACGCACGGGTCCGGGTGCGAACCCCGTTCATCGTATGTGTGAGGAGGCGGCGCCCGGCCAGTCCTGTGACAAACAAGTCAAAACGGGCGCCCTCGTGCGGTGCCGGCCGGTCAGTCGAACCGGGCCGCGAGCAGGACGACGTCCTCGGTGTCCCGGTGGGGATCGGAGCCGGCCGGGTGCGGTCCGTCCTCGGGGAGCACGGTGCGCAGGATGTGGTCGCAGATGGCCGCGGGGTCCTCCCGGGCGCTGCGCGGAACCCCCGCGGCCGCCGCGTGCAGCCGGGCGTAGGCCCGGTCCATGGGGTCTCCGGTACGCCGGAGCAGTCCGTCCGTGTACAGCAGCACCGTTTCTCCGGATGCGGGCTCGATCTCCACGCTGGGCGCCTCCCAGCAGGCCAGCATCCCCAGCGGCGCGGAGAGCGAGGTCTCGACGTACTCGGTGCGCCGCTCGCCGATGAGCAGCGGAGGGGTGTGGCCCGCCCCGGCCAGGACGATCTTGCGGGCGGCGGGCTCGCAGTACGCGAAGAGGGCGGTGGCCGAGCGGGCGGGCTCGGTCAGGCGCAGCAGCAGCTCCAGGTCGGACAGGACCGCGACGGGGTCCTCCCCCTCCATGACGGCGTACGCGCGCAGCGAGGCCCGCAGCCGTCCCATCGCGGCGACGGCGCCCGGCCCGGAGCCGGTTACCGATCCGACGGCGAGCCCCATGGCGCTCTCGGGCAGCGGCAGCGCGTCGTACCAGTCGCCGCCGCCGAGGGGGCCGGTGCGGTGCCGGGCGGCGAGCTGGACCCCGGGGATCCGGGGCAGCCGGCTGGGCAGCAGTTCCTCGGAGACGGTGGCCAGCCGGGTGCGGGAGCGGTCCACCTCCAGCATCCGGGCGAGGTGTTCGGCCGCGTGCCGGACGTAGAGGCCGACGAGGTCGCGCTGGCGGTCGCTCGGCTCGGCCTGTTCGTCGTAGAGCCAGACGGCCGCGCCGAGCCGGCCGGTGGCGTCGGCGGTCAGCGGCAGCGCGTAGCTGGCGGCGTAGCCGAGGCGGGCGGCGACCTCGCGGTGGCGGGGGTCGGCGGGGGGTTCGTAGCCCCCGGCGCCGGGGATGGCGGCCGTGCCGGGTTCGGGGAGCACCTCGGAGCCGCCGTGGGCGTCGGGGAGTCCGTCGAGGATGCGGCCGTACGAGGTGGCGCTGCGCGGGACCGTCTCGATGTGGCCCAGGTCGGCGCGGCCGAGGCCGAGGCCGATGGTGGAGGTGGGGCCGAGTCCGTCGGAGGGCTCCAGGACGACCAGTCCGCGGCGGGCCCCGACGAGGGCGGCTCCGGCGCGCAGGAACTCCCGGAGGGAGGAGTCGAGGTCACTGGCCCGGGCGAGGCGCTCGGTCAGCTCGTGGAGGGTGGTGAGGTCGGAGACCATGCCCGCCAGCCGGTCCTGGATGACGCTGCTCGCGGCAGGCGGTGCGGCCTGGGCGGGGGAGGTCCGGGCGGAGGTGGCCGCTGCGGCGGTGCGGCGGACAGGGGGCCGGACGGGGGCGTGGGCGCGACAGTTTGCGCCGACGCTGTAACTGCTGGATCGATTCCAGCCACTTTCGGCAGATGCGGGGCGCTCATGGCGTCCGCCTTTCCACCTGGTGCGATTCGCCATATAGCATCGCAAACCCCCAGATCGTGCTGCGCCGCCATCAATGGATCCACATCTACACGCACCCGAGGATCGATGTCCAGCATTGTCCCGGTGGGAATCCTGGTGTCCGTGGGACGGCAACTCACCGTCCAGCCAGGGCTAAAACTTGGCCGGAAAAAGCTGGAAGCGGACGGTTTTTGCGATCGACTGGACAGGCGCTCCAAGGGGGCCGGGTACGTAGTCGGTAGTGGCCGGGGCCAGTTGGCGCCTCCGGCGCCGCCGGGAACCGCCCGGCCCGGGCCGTCGTCCTTAGCGGCGGCAGCCGGTCTCGACACCGGCGCGGGTCGCTCGGACCGCCGTTCCGGGCCCCTGCCGGACGTTTGACGGACCCGTAAGAAGACTGCACGAACCGTGTGAACCTGCTTCTGGCGGACTAGTGACGCGAAACGTGTACGTGTGGTGAAACACCGCTCACGTGGTGTGATGTGGCCCTCGACGTTCAACGGAAAGGAACGAGCGCTCATGCGCGAGATCCTCGGAAGGCGTCTCCAGCGGCTCCGCGATCGCTTGAAGTTCCCGCGCGCCGCCTCCCGCCCCGTCTCGGAGGCGGGCGCCGGGGTGGCTCCCTCCCTCCTCGACGCGGCGCTGACCTGCGCCGCCGTCCGGCACTGGCCCGTACTGCCGGGCGTGGGCCGGGCCGGTGCCGACAGCCGGCGCTGTGCCTGTCCCGATCCCGACTGCGTGGTGCCGGGCGCACACCCCTTCGACCCCGGGCTGCTCGCCGCCACCACCGACGCCCGGATGGTGGCCTGGTGGTGGGGCAGGCGGCCGACGGCCCCGGTGCTGCTGGCCACCGGCGGGGCCGCGCCGTGCGCGGTGAGCCTGCCGGCGAAGGCGGCCGCGCGTGCCGTCGTACGGCTGGACGCCCAGGGCATGCGGCTCGGTCCGATCGTCGCCACGCCCACCCGGTGGTCCCTGCTCGTCGCGCCCTACTCGCTGGAGCGGCTCGGCGAACTCCTGTACGCCAAGGACCACGTGCCCTCCTCACTGCGCTTCCACGGTGAGGGCGGATATCTGCTGCTGCCGCCGTCGCCCGCGTCCGGCGGTGGGCAGGTCCGCTGGGAGCGGGAGCCCGAGCCGCGGTGGGGCGGGTCGGAAGAGCTGTGGCTGCCGGAGGTCGAGGCGGTCGTGCACGCGCTCGTCGAGGCGAGCAGCAGTGCTCCCGGTGGCGGCAGCCGGCTGGCGTACTGAACGGCTTTCCCCGAGCCCGCCCGGGCGTGGAACCTCCCGTGGTCGGCTCATCACTCGTACGGGTGCCAGCGGATCGAGTTTCCAAGGGAATTGGGCGCGGGGATCTCCGCGCCCCTTTCCCGCGTCGCTATCTTCGGCGAATGAATCTCCGCCTGATCGGTATCGGTGCCGGTGTGCTGATCATCTTGTCGCTTCCCCTGGCCGGAGCGATCGCCGGGCCGGATTTCGCCGGTCAGAGCGACGGAAAAGGCGGGGGACTGCTCTCCTCGCTCGGCCTTTCCCGCTCCTCACGTACGCCGGCCGGGGCGCGGCCCGACACCGGTCCCGCGCGGCCCGGGCCGCCGGAGCAGCCTCGTACCGATTCGCGCTGCGGCCCCGAACTCTCCGCCCCGCAGGGCCTGGAGGCGCAGACCTGCGTGCTGGTGAGCGAGGGCCGCACCTGGGGCCGGAGTTACTACCGCAACACCAGCGGTCGCGCGCTGGACGCCGTGCTGACGGTGATGGGGCCGGCCGGACGGACGGTTCAGATCCGCTGTGCGGTGGCGGCGGGGGACGAACCGGGGCTGTGCGAGACGCCACGGGGGGAGTCCGCGGGGGCGCCGGACGCCTACTCGGCCGTAGCGGAGTTTGCAGTTCCGGACGATGAAGGGCGGCTGCTGCTGCGGTCCGGGAGCAACTCACCGGCACCTGCGGGCGGTTGAGCACCGCCGAAAGACAGAGGCCCGGTCGCTGGCGACGGGGGATGCACCAGCGACCGGGCTACAAGAACGGTAACAAGAGATCGCCTGTTCGCAAATTCGATCTCTGATATTCAGACATCGATTTGCAGGCGATTAGCGGGAGTTGTGACACCGGTCACCGGCCCCGCGCGGTGCTGTGCACCGCGCGCGGGCCACCCTCGCGCCAAGTGCGCGTCAGCTCAGCGTCACCTGGCGGTTGGTGAGTCCGCCGCGCGCCCGGCGCTCCTCGGCGGTCAGCGGGGCGTCGGTGGCGAGGGCCGTGGCCAGGCGCTCCGCGAACTCGGCGGCGGGCTTCTCCACGTCCTCCGCGGTGACACCGGTGGGCAGGTCCCAGACGGGGACCATCAGACCGTGGGCGCGGAAGGAGCCGACGAGCTTGGTGCCCTCGCCGAGCGAGGAGGTCCCCGCCGCGTGCAGCCGCGCCAGGGCGTCGAGCAGCTTCTCCTCCGCGTGCGGCATCACCCAGCGCAGGTGGTTCTTGTCCGGGGTCTCGCACCAGTAGGCCGCGTCCACGCCGGTGAGCTTGACGGTCGGGATGGCGGCGGCGTTGGCGCGCTCCAGGGAGGCGGCGATCTCGGGGGAGGCGTTCTGGGCGCTCTCCGCGTCCGGAATCCAGAATTCGAAGCCGCTGTGCACAACCGGCTCGAAAACGCCGTCCAGGGCCAGGAGATCCTGAAGTCGGGGACCCTCGGCCGGCACGCGGCGGGCCGGGACCGGGTTGCCCGGCTCGGTGGCGATCGCGCGCTCCAGTGTGTCGGCCATGTCGCGGGCCAGGTCCCCGGAGGTCGACTCGTTCTGCAGACCGAGCAGGACGGAGCCGTCCTCACGCCGCAGGGCCGGCCAGGCCATGGGCAGTACGGTCACCAGGGTGACGGACGGGACGCCCTCGGGCAGGCCGCCCTTGAGGGTCAGCGGGACGGTGGCCGCGGGGACGAGCTCGCGCAGCGCCACCCAGTCGCACTCGCCCGGCAGTCCCTCGAAGGGGCGCCGCACGTGCTCGGTGACGGCGTGCGAGGCGGCCGCGCCGTGACAGGCCTTGTAGCGGCGCCCCGAACCGCAGGGGCAGGGCTCGCGCGCGCCCACCACCGGGATCTCCCCGTTGTCGAGCTGCGGCTTCGCGGTCTTCGCGGCGGGGCGCTTCTTGGCCATCGTGGGTGTCTCCCGGTTGCGGCGGTACGGCGGTGTCTCTGGGCGCGAGCCTAGCCGTTCGTACCGCCGGAACCGGTGGGGTGCGGCCGGGAGCACGGTCGGCGTGCGCTCCCGGACGGCCGCGTGCGGATGGCCGGTGTTGTCGGCCGGTGAGGCCGTCGGGCCGTCAGGCGTCGAGATCGTCGAACGCGGCGGCGAAGTCGATCGCCGGGGGAGCGACGCGCGTAGCGAAATCGTCGTGCCGGGGCCCTCTGGCGACGATCACCCACACGGTGACCTCGCCCGCCGCCCCGTCCCGCACGCCCCAGTCCTGGGCCAGCGCGCTGATGATGTTCAGCCCGCGGCCGCCGTGCGCGGTGACCGAGGGCGTGGCCGGGACCGGTCGGGTCGGGCCGCCGCCGTCCGTGACCTCGACCGTCAGCCGCCCCGCCTTGTCGACCCGCCACGCGGCGCGGATCTCGCCGTCGCCGACGTCCCGGGCCCCCAGCGGCCGCCCGTGCCGGCAGGCGTTGCTGAGGAGTTCGGAAAGGATCAGTACGGCATCGTCCACGACCGATTCGGACACTCCGCTGATGCGCAGCTGTTCGCGCATCCGGTGCCTCGCCTCGCCCACGCCCGCAGGACCATGGCGAATGTCCATGCACGACGACGTGGGCACTTCCTGTGCCATCACCAACGCCACCCCCGGAACCTCCTTAGCCCCACGCCATGGTCTGGATGCCCCAATGGCCTGGACCGGAAACCGTCGGCAGACACCCCTCTGACGCATTCATGACCAACGAATGCGGAACGGATGCGCCGGGGCACACCCTGTCACGGCGGGGGCCTCTGTGGCTGAAGTGCAAAACGGGATGTCAGCGCCCGAGTTGTGACAGAACCTGACGGGGCCTGTTCGTGATGATCGCTTCTACACCCAGATCAGCGCATAGCTGAACATCGTCCGGATCGTTCACGGTCCATACGTGTACGGAGTGCCCCGCGGCCTGGAGCTTGCGGATGAAGCCGGGGTGGTTGCGCACGATGCGCATGGCCGGCCCGGCGATCCGCACGCCGGCGGGCAGCCGCCCGTCGCGCATCCGTGGCGAGATGAACTGCATCAGATAGACGGTCGGGACCGTCGGAGCGGCCGCGCGCACCCGGTGCAGGGAGCGGGCGGAGAAGCTCATCACCCGGACGGGGTGGGGGCCGTCGGCGGGCGGGGCGTCCAGCCCGAAGCGCTTGAGGAGGAAGAGCAGGCGCTCCTCCACCTGTCCGGCCCAGCGGGTCGGATGTTTCGTCTCGATCGCCAGTTGCACGGGCCGGCCCGCGTCGGCCACCAGCTCCAGCAGCCGCTCCAGGGTGAGCACGGAGGTGCGCTCGGGGTCCGCGTCCCAGTCGGGGGACTCCTCGCGGTCCCTCCAGGAGCCGAAGTCGAGGGCCGCCAGCTCGGCCAGCTCCAGGGCCGACACGGCGCCCCGGCCGTTGGAGGTGCGGTTCACCCGGCGGTCGTGGACGAGCACGAGATGGCCGTCGGCGGTCAGCCGGATGTCGCATTCGAGGGCGTCGGCGCCGTCCTCTATGGCCTTCCGGTAGGCGGCCAGGGTGTGCTCGGGAGCATCCTCCGAGGCGCCGCGGTGGGCGACGACCTGGATGGGGTGCGGCGTTGCGTGGGTCACCCGGTCATGGTGCCACCGAGGAGCCCCCGCGCGTCGGGGTGACTCCTGGAGGTCTGTCCTATATGTCGGATATAAAGGGAGGCGGTGGACGCACAGGTCCGGCTTACAGTGCTCTGACGGGCCATGGGAAAGGCTTCGCCCTGGAACTTCTACGGCGCGTCGAACGTTCAGTCGGACCGATGCCCGGAGGGTATCGGATCGATTTCGCCCGATATTTCCAGCAGCCGTTTGGCCGTGTAAGCCGTGTGTGACGAGGAGAGAGCGCTGTGAGCACCGAGAACGAGGGCACCGCGGCCCCGACGCCCCCCGCGGCCCCGTCCGCACCCCCCGTGCCGGTGGCCGCCTCCACCCCCGACCCGGCCGCGCCGGCTCCCCAGGACGCCCCGGCGCAGGCTTCGGGCGCCGAGCACACCCAGCAGCTTCCTCCCACCCCGCCGGCGCCCCCCGCCGCGCCCCCGGCGTACGGCCACGAGCAGGCCCCGGCCGGCCAGCCGGCGCCCCCGGTCCAGCCCGCGCCCCCCGTTCACCCGGCGGCCCCGTACGGCGCGGAGGCCTGGCCCCCGCCGCCGCCGGCGGTCCCCGGTTACGGCGGCGGCCAGGGAGGCGGTGCCTGGGGCGTTCCGCTCACCGCCGACGGCACCCCGCAGCCCAAGCCGAAGGGCCGGGGCGGTCTGATCGCGGCGGTCCTCGTGGCGGCCCTCCTCGCGGGCGGCGTGGGCGGCGGCGTGGGCTACTGGGCGGCCCAGCGCGACCACAGCGGTTCGGGCTCGACCACCATCAGCGCGCCCAGCACCCCCAAGGACCTCAAGCGGGACGCCGGCTCGGTCGCGGGCCTCGCCGCCGCCGCGCTGCCCAGTGTCGTCACCATCGAGGCCTCCGCCGGGGACGGCGAGGGCGGCACCGGCACCGGGTTCGTCTACGACGAACAGGGCCACATCCTCACCAACAACCACGTGGTGGCATCCGCGGCCAACGGCGGCAAGCTCTCCGCCACCTTCTCCGACGGGAAGAAGTACGAGGCCGAGGTCGTGGGCCGGGCCCAGGGCTATGACGTGGCCGTCATCAAGCTGAAGAACCCGCCGTCCAACCTCAAGCCGCTGGCGCTCGGCGACTCGGACAAGGTCGCGGTCGGCGATCCGACCATCGCCATCGGAGCCCCCTTCGGCCTCTCCAACACGGTCACCACCGGCATCATCAGCGCGAAGAACCGCCCGGTGGCCTCCGGTGACGGCTCCGGCGGCAAGAACTCGTACATGAGCGCGCTGCAGACGGACGCCTCCATCAACCCCGGCAACTCCGGCGGTCCGCTGATCGACGGCCGCGGCGCGGTCATCGGCATCAACTCGGCGATCCAGTCCGCCGGCAATGGCGGCTTCGGCGGCGGCCAGGCAGGCTCGATCGGCCTCGGCTTCGCCATCCCGATCAACCAGGCCAAGAACGTCGCCAAGTCCCTGATCGACACGGGCAAGCCGGTCTACCCGGTGATCTCCGTCTCCGTGGACCTCCAGGCCAAGACGGACGGCGCCAAGATCTCCGAGCAGGGCGCTCCGGCGAACGAGCTGGTGGACCCGAACGGCCCGGCCGGCAAGGCGGGACTCAAGCCCGGTGACGTGATCACGGAGTTCGGCGGCAAGCAGGTCGACAGCGGCCCGACCCTGATCAGCCTCATCTGGACGTACAAGCCGGGTGACACCGTGAAGCTGACCTATGTGCGCGGCGGCAAGCCGACCACGGTCGACATCACGCTCGGTTCGCGCGTCGGGGACAAGTAGGCAAGTAGCGGCCGCTCGACGGTGACTTGACGGGAGGGGTCGTGGCCGGGAATGCGGCTACGGCCCCTCCCAATATCTGCTTATGCTTCGCTGGTGTTCGATTCACGGCACATACGGACATTCCACGAAGTGGTCGCCTCGGGTTCCTACTCGGCCGCCGCTCGCGTTCTGGGCTACACCCAGCCCGCGATCACCCAGCAGATGAAAGCCCTGGAACGGGCCGTCGGCACACCGCTGTTCACCCGTGTGGGCCGGAAGATGAAGCTCACCGAGGCCGGTGAGTCCCTGGCCAGGCACGCCGAGTCCATCCTCGGCAGCCTCTCGGCCGCCGAGGCCCAGCTGAAGGCGTACACGAGACTGCGCACCGGGCGCGTACGGGTCTGCGGGTTCCCCAGCGCCAACGTCACCCTGGTCCCGGAGGCCCTCAGCGGCCTCGCCAAGGACCATCCCGGAGTCCAGGTCGAGCTGCTGGAAGGGGAACCCCCGGAATCCCTGCGCAGACTCCAGCGCGGCGAGTGCGACATCACCCTGGCCTTCACCTACCCGGGGCTGCACGAGGAGGTCCCCGAGGAGGTGACCGAGGTCAGGCTGCTGGAGGACCAGCTGACGGTACTGCTGCCGACCGGGCACCCGCTGGCCCGGCGCCGGGCCGTGCACCTGGCGGACCTCGCCGAGGAGCAGTGGATCGCCGGCTGCCCGCGCTGCCGGGCGAACCTGCTGCACGAGTGCGCCGAACTGGGCTTCGTGCCCGACATCCGGTTCGCCACCGACGACAACCTGGTGGTCCAGAGCCTGGTCGCGCAGGGGCTGGGGGTGGCGATGATGCCTGCCCTGGTCCTGCCCTCGCTCTCGCTGAGCCGGGTCTGCGGCCGGGTGCTGGAGCCCGCCGCCCGCCGTCACATCGCCGCGTACGTCTACCGCGACCACCTGCGGATCCCGGCGACGGCCGTGGTCCTCGACGAGCTGAAGCGGGCCGCCTCGAACCGGGTCGGCTGCTGACTCCGGGCAGTCGTCCACCGCCCCGATCCATAAGCGGGATTTGGGTTTTCAGGTCATAACTGTCGTTGGACGTGATGGATCGGCCGTCGGACGCTGCTCGTATGACCACCACCACGCCGGCCCGTACGACCACGAGGATGGCCGCCCTCGTCAGTGAGATCCGCACGGTCGTCGACCGGGGGCTGGCCCCCGATCTGACCGCCTACCTCGTCGGTGAGCGCCTCGCCCCGCACCTGGGCGCCTCCGATCTGCTGACCGCGGAGCAGCAGGAGGGGGACCCGGAGAACTACCGGCAGCACGTCCTGCACGCGGAGCCCGACGGCAGCTTCTCGGTGGTCGCCCTGGTCTGGATGCCGGGCCAGGAGACCTGCATCCACGACCACGTGTCGTGGTGCGTGGCCGGTGTGCACCAGGGTGAGGAGAGCGAGCGCCGCTACCGGCTCGCGCCCGGCACGGACGCCGCCCGTCTGGTGGCCACCGAGGACGTGGTCAACGCCCAGGGCGAGGTCTGCGGCTTCGCCCCGCCCGGGGACATCCACAGGGTCCGCAACTCCTGTACCAGCACGGCGATATCGATCCACGTCTACGGGGCCGACGTCTCCCGCCTGGGCAGTAGCATCCGCCGCGTCTACACGCTCCCCGTCGACTGATGGCCCTCCTCCACCGCCCGCAGAGCGAGGCGGCCCCCGTTGTTTCACGTGAAACACCCACTCCCTGGCCGGGTTTGGGGCTGGCGGCCGGCGGCGCCCTGGTGGCCTGGTGCGTGCACCGGCTGGTCCCCGGTATTCCGATGCTGACCGCCTCGGTGGTGCTCGGCATCGCGGTGGCCCACATCCCCGGCGTACGGACCGTCGTACGCGGACCGGCGCGCCCGGGCCTGTCCCTGGCCGGACGGCGGCTGATGCGGATCGGCATCGTCCTGCTGGGCCTGGGGCTCGGCCTGGACCAGGTGCTCCGGCTGGGCTGGGCGACGGTGGCCATGGTGAGCGCGGTGGTCGCGGCCACCTTCTTCGGCACGGTGTGGCTGGGGCGCCGCCTCGGGCTCCCCGGCGACCAGCCCCTGTTGATCGCCACCGGTTACTCCATATGCGGGGCCTCGGCCATCGGCGCCGTGAGCGAGGTGTCCGGGAGCGACGAGGAGGACGTGGCCGCCTCGGTGGCTCTGGTCACCCTCTGCGGAACGCTCGCGATCGCCGTACTGCCCCTGCTCCAAGGACCCTTGGGTCTCTCCGACCTGTCCTTCGGCCGCTGGGTGGGCGCCAGTGTCCACGACGTCGGACAGGTGGTGGCGACGGCTCAGACCGCCGGTCCCGCCGCGCTCGGCGAGGCGGTGCTGGTCAAGCTGATGCGGGTGGCCCTGCTGGCCCCGCTGGTGGCGGCCGTGGCCTTCTCGATGCGGGCCCGGCGGCGCGGCGTACGCACCTCCTCGGGGAAGCGGCCGGCCCCGGTGCCCCTCTTCGTCGCCGGATTCCTGGCGGCCGCCGCGCTGCGGGCGACGGGCCTGCTGCCCCATGTGGCCCTGGACTGGGCGCACACGGCGCAGGAGGCGCTCCTGGCCGCGGCCCTGTTCGGGCTGGGCAGCGCCGTCCACCTGCCGACCCTGGCCCGTACCGGCGGGCGCGCCGCGCTCCTGGGTCTGGGGGCCTGGGTGGTGGTGGCGGGCGTCTCCTACGCCGGAGTGCTGGTGACCACATGACCGCTTGAACCAGGGGGAGTTGGCCATTTCCTGGCCGGAACCGACCGAACGTCCGGACTGCCCCCTGACTTCTCGGGCTCCCCGTGCGACCCTGCCCGCGCAAGCCGCACCGCCGCACAGCCGCACAGCCGCACAGTCGAACAGCCGATCCGCACCGACAGCTCTTCACCCCACCCTGCCCGGATCCGTCCGGTCCGGGCACGGCAGAAGGAGTCCTGCGTGAATCGTCATCGCACGGCGCTGTCCGCCCTCCTCGCCGCCGCCGCTCTGCTCACGGGCGCCCTGGCGGCGGCCTCCCCCTCGGCGGCCGCGGATCCGCCCTCCTCGTTCCGGCCGGGGCAGACCCCCGGCTTCTGGACGGCCGAGCGGATGCGCCAGGCCACCCCGCTCGACGTGACGGCCTCCCCGGGCGGGGCGCGCACGGCGCCCGTGCCGGCGGCCCCGCCCACCCGGGTGCCCCCGACCTCCCCGACGGCGTTCCCGCAGGCCGGCGGCGCCTGGACGGGCGGCGGCGCGGTCGTGAAGACCTCGGGCCGGGTGTTCTTCACCTTCCAGGGCCGCACGGCCTCCTGCTCGGGCGACTCCATCACCAGCCAGAACGGCAGCACGGTCATCACGGCCGGGCACTGCGTGAAGTACCAGGGCGCCTGGCACACGAACTGGATCTTCGTCCCGGGCTACGACAACGGCAATGCCCCGTACGGCCAGTGGGCGGCCACCAAGACCCTCGCCACCGACCAGTGGGCGGCGAGCGAGGACATGAACATGGACGTGGGCCTCGCCGTCGTCGCCCCGCTGAACGGCCGGACGCTCAGCCAGACCGTCGGCGCCCAGGGCATCCAGTTCAACGGCGGCTACAACAAGAAGATGTACTCCTTCGGCTTCCCGGCGGCCGCACCCTACGACGGCACCAAGCTCGTCTACTGCAGCGCCAACACGGGCAAGGACTTCCTGCTCACCAAGGACCACAGCATGTCCTGCAACATGACCGGAGGCTCCAGCGGAGGCCCCTGGTTCCAGGACTTCGACGAGTCGACGGGTCTGGGGACGCAGGTCTCGGTGAACAGCTTCGGCTACAACTTCCTGCCGAACACGATGTTCGGGCCGTACTTCGGCCCCGAGGCCAAGGCGGCCTACGACAAGGCCCAGACCTCCTGACGTCCGGACCTCCTCCCGCCGCCACGGGCAACTCCCACCCCACCCACCCCCACATCCCGGTACTCTGTACCGGCCAGGTGGGTTGCCCGAGCGGCCTAAGGGAACGGTCTTGAAAACCGTCGTGGCGCGAGTCACCGTGGGTTCAAATCCCACACCCACCGCACCGAACCGGCGTAGCCGCCGACGAGAAGGGGCGCTCCTCATCGAGGGGCGCCCCTTCCGCGTGTCCTGCGGGTCCGTTCGCGGGGCCTTGGTCTTTCCGGGTGGTGTTTGTCAGAAGATCGGCGCGCGGCGCGAGAAGTGTGCGGTTGCGGACGCACCATGACGAATGTATTCAGATCCGCCCGTCGGAACATCGCGAATCGAGGCGTTCGTCATGACCCACCGCAGCAGCATCACGTCGATCTGGACCTCCCTGCTCTCCGCGCTGACGGCGCTCCTGGCCGCTCTCGGCCTGGTGGGGAAGACGGCTCGGGCGGGTGCTGTGCCGGTCGCGGCGGCCACTCCTTCGGCCCCCGTCGTGCGGCGGTCCGCCCCGGTTGCGCGGCGGACGTGGCGGGCGATGATGCGTGGCGGCTCGCTCCCGCCGACGATCAAGCAGCGGATCCGGGCCGAGGCCCACGGCAAGAGCCCGTCCGTGCGCCGGTCCGCCACCGCCGCCGCCCTCGCCCCCGACCGGGAGTCGGTCGCACTGGTCGCGTAGGGGGGCTTGCTCCGGCGGATTCCGGGGGCGCGCGGGGGGCGTGAGGCTTGGTACGGCAGGGCCGCAGGGCCGGGAGACGGTGGGGTTCCCGGACGGTGCGGCCCTTTTCGGCATGTCCAGGTCGGGTGAGTTTGCCGGAACGATTCGCCTCTCGCGCCGCACGGATTTTCGGCGTGACGAGAGCGATCAGCTGGGGCGGCAGAGGCGCATACCGCGTTTATCCCTTGTTGGTCATGCTTGCGGGGGAATAGCAGGCTGCGGGGTGGTTCGCCGGGGATTCGGTGGGCAACTCTGGACTCGCGACGTCGTCAGCACCGTGAACGACCGAGGCGGTCGGCCAACTGCCTTGGGATGGACTCGACTTCGGTTTTCCTGGAGGACTCAGAATGGCAAGCATCCGTACCGCCCGCGTCATCGCCGCCGTCGCTTCGCTCCCCCTCGCCGCCGCCCTGTTCGGCGGGGTCGCGTCGGCCGACAATGGCTCGTTCGCGAACGACGGATCGAATGCGAGCGTCGCCAGCGTCATCGGCAGCGGTGTCGGCGGCAACAACCACGGCAACTCCTCCACCTCCCAGCAGGTGGCCACCGGCGCCGGCGCGTCGAACCAGAACAACACCGCCCAGGTCAACGGCTCCGCCTACACGGCGATCCACCAGGCCAACCCCAACGTGGCGGTCAACTTCTTCCCGTGGTGGTAGGAGCCTCCTGAACCGCGCAGAACGCTGAGGGCGCCCGTACGACCGGACCGGCTGGGGTCCGGTAGTGCGGGCGCCCTTCCGTCCGCCCCGCGCCGTGCGGCCGTCACCCCGCCTCCCGACCTTGACATCCCGAGTGAATCTGACGGACAGTCAGTTCCACTCGTCCGATGCGATGCCGGGAGGGCCAGCGCCGTGCACCTCGCTCCGTCCGAAGGGCAGTCACGGCTCCGCGCCGAACTGCGCGAGTACTTCCGGGACCTGCTGCCGGACGGGGTCCCCGAAGACCCGGCGGCCCAGCGCGCCCTGCTGCGCCGCATAGGCGCCGACGGGCTGCTCGGCCTCGGCTGGCCCGTCGAGTACGGCGGCCAGGGCCGGGGTCCCGACGAGCAGTTCGTCTTCTTCGACGAGGCCTACCGGGCAGGGGCCCCCGTCTCCATGGTCACCCTCAACACCGTGGGCCCCACCCTGATGAAATACGGCACCCCGGAGCAGAAGGACTACTTCCTGCCCCGCATCCTCCGGGGCGAGACCGTCTTCGCCATCGGCTACTCGGAGCCCGAGGCCGGCACCGACCTCGCCGCCCTGCGCACGCGTGCCGTCCGCGACGACAGCGGCGACTGGGTGATCGACGGGCAGAAGGTCTTCACCTCCAACGCCCAGAACGCCGACTGGATCTGGCTCGCCTGCCGCACCGACCCGCAGGCCCCCAAGCACAAGGGCATCTCCATCATCCTGGTGCCCACCGACAGCCCCGGCTTCTCCTGGACGCCGATCGACACCGTCGGAGGCCTCACCACCACGGCGACGTACTACGACGGCATCCGGGTCCCCGCCGGCCACCTCGTCGGCCCCGAGCACGCCGGCTGGGGGCTGATCACCAACCAGCTCAACCACGAGAGGGTCGCCCTCGCCGCCCTCGGCATGCAGGCGGAGGACTTCTACGAGGCCGCCCGCACCCACGCCCGCACCCCCGACCCCGTCACCGGAGAGCGCCCGGCCGACCGGCCCTGGGTCCGGGCGAGGCTCGCCGAGGCACACGCCCGGCTGGCCGCCGTACGGCTCCTGAACTGGCGGCTCGTCCAGGACGTGGGCGCGGGCACCCTGGCCCCCGGTGACGCCAGCGGAGTGAAGTTCCTCGGCACCGAGTCCACCGTCGAGGTGTACCGGATCTGCCAGGAAGTGGTCGGGGAGGAGGCACTCGTCCGCGGCCCGGGGGCCTTCCTCGGCGGCGAGCTGGAACGGATGAACCGCGCGGCCCAGATCAACACCTTCGGCGGCGGGGTCAGCGAGGTCCAACGAGAGATCGTCGCCATGATGCGGCTCGGCATGAAGGGGAGGAAGCGATGACCGTCGACGGCACGGCCGCCGCCGCGGAAGTGGAGCTGCTCCGGCGGCTCAGGGCCTTCGAGGGCCGGCCCGCCGCCATCGCGGGCCGGGCGAAGGACCCGGTCAACGAGCCGATGATCCGCCACTGGTGCGAGGCCATGGGCGACACCAACCCCGCCTACACCGGCCCCGAGGCCATCGCCCCGCCCACCATGCTCCAGGCCTGGACCATGGGCGGTCTCTCCGGCCACACCGGCCGCTCCACCGCCTACGACGAACTGCTCGCCCTCCTCGACGGCGCGGGCTGCACCTCGGTGGTCGCCACCGACTGCGAACAGGAGTACCTGCGCCCGCTGCGACCCGGGGACACCGTCACCTTCGACGCCGTGATCGAGTCGGTCTCCCCGCGCAAGACGACCAAGCTGGGCACCGGCCACTTCGTCACCACCCGGATGGACGTCCACGCGGGCGGCGAGCTCGCCGGGACGCACCGCTTCCGCATCCTCAAGTACGCCCCGGCCGCCAGGCGGCCCCCCTCGCAGCCGGAGTCGGCGGTGAAGCCGCAGCGGCCGCGCCCCGTGATCAACCGCGACACCCAGGGCTTCTGGGACGGGATCCGGGAGCACAAGCTGCTGATCCAGCGCTGCACCGCCTGCGCGACGCTGCGCTTCCCCTGGCTGCCCGGCTGCAACGCCTGCTCCTCCCCCGACTGGGACACGGTCGAGGCGAGCGGCGCCGGCACCGTCTTCTCGTACGTCGTCATGCACCACCCGCCCTTCCCGGCCTTCGACCCGCCGTACGCGGTCGCCCTGGTCGAGCTGGCCGAAGGGGTCCGGATGATCAGCAACATCGCCGGAGTCCCCTACGACAAGGTCCGCATCGGCCTCCCCGTCCGGCTGGAGTTCCTCCGCGTCGACGACACCCTCGAACTCCCCGTCTTCCGCGCGGAGGCGGGCTGACATGGACTTCCACCCCAGCGAGGAACAGGCCGCCGCGGCGGCCCTGGCCGCCCGGATCTACCGCGACCTCGCCACCCACGAACGCCTCGCCGCCGCCGGCACCGGCAGCGACGCCGAACTGTGGAAGGCCCTCACCGCCGCCGGCCTGACTTCCGCCGTGGAAGAGGTCGGCCTCCTCGGCCTGGTCCTCCTCCTGGAGGAGCAGGGCCGCACCACCGCCCAGGTGCCGTACGCCGCCACCTGCGCCTACGGGATCCTGCCCGTGGCCGCGCACGGCAGCCCCGAGCAGCGCGCCCGCCTGCTGCCCGCCCTCGGCTCCGGCGAGGCCGTCGCCACCGGCGCCTTCCCCGCCCGCCGGGCGTTCACCGCC
Source organism: Streptomyces katrae (assembly GCF_000966975.1). Lineage (GTDB taxonomy): Bacteria > Actinomycetota > Actinomycetes > Streptomycetales > Streptomycetaceae > Streptomyces > Streptomyces katrae. The sequence continues at coordinate 17,801 of NZ_JZWV01000016.1, forward strand.
ACCCCGGAGGGCCGCCTCACCGGCACCGCCCCGGCCGTCCCCTGGCTGCGCGAGGCCACCCACGTCCTGGTCCCGGACCGGGACCGGGCGCTGTGGCTCGTGCGGACGGACGCGCCCGGCGTCGCGACGCGGCCGGTGGAGACGACCGCCCCCTGGTCGGCGGGCCGCCTCACCCTGACCGGTGCCCCCGCCGAACGGCTCGGCGGCCCCGACGCCCACGACGCGGTGCTGGCGGCCGCCCGCACCGCTTTCGCCGGGCTCCAGGCGGGCGTCTGCGCGGGCTCGCTCGCCCGCGCCGTCGAGTACACCTCCACCCGCGAGCAGTTCGGCCGCCCGCTGTCCACGAACCAGGGGGTCATGCTCCGCGCGGCCGACGCGTACATGGACACCGAGGCCATCCGTGTGACGGCGTACGAGGCGGCCTGGCGCATCGACGAGGGGCTCCCGGCGCGCGAACACGCCCTCACGGCGGCCTGGTGGGCCTCGGAGGCGGGCAAACGCGTCGTCCACGCGGGCCAGCACCTGCACGGCGGCATGGGCGCCGACCTGGACCACCCCGTCCACCGGCACTTCCTGTGGGGGCGCCAGCTGGACGCCTACCTGGGCTGCGGCAGCGAGCTGCTGTCCGAACTGGGCGCGCTCATATCCGAGGGGGAGGACGCATGAACGTCGGTGACGCACTGCCACCGCTGGAGATCCCGGTCACCCGCACCCTGATCGTGGCGGGCGCCATCGCCTCCCGCGACTACCAGGACGTCCACCACGACGCGGAACTCGCCCGCGAGAAGGGCTCCCCGGACATCTTCATGAACATCCTCACCACCAACGGCCTCGTCGGCCGGTACATCACCGACCACCTCGGGCCGCACGCCGTCCTGCGCAAGGTGGCCATCCGCCTCGGCGCCCCCAACTACCCGGGCGACACCATGACCCTCACCGGCACCGTCACCGCCCTGGACGGGGACACCGCGGAGATCCAGGTCACCGGCGCCAACCGTCTCGGCCATCACGTCACCGGCACCGTGACCGTCACGCTGGGGGCCGGGGCATGAGCGTCCGCCTCCGCGACGACCTGGGCGGCCGCGCGGCCGTCGCCGGCATCGGTGCGACCGAGTTCTCCAAGGACTCCGGCCGCAGCGAGCTCAAACTCGCCGTCGAGGCGGTGCACGCCGCCCTCGACGACGCCGGCCTCACCCCCGCCGACGTCGACGGCATGGTCACCTTCACGATGGACACCAGCCCCGAGATCACCGTCGCCCAGGCCGCCGGCATCGGGGAGCTCTCCTTCTTCTCCCGCATCCACTACGGAGGCGGCGCGGCCTGCGCCACCGTCCAGCAGGCCGCCCTCGCCGTCGCCGCCGGGGTCGCCGAGGTCGTCGTCTGCTACCGCGCCTTCAACGAGCGCTCCGGCCGCCGCTTCGGCTCCGGCGTCCAGCAGCGCGAGCCCTCGGCGGAGGGTGCGGCCCTCGGCTGGTCCCTGCCCTGGGGGCTGCTCACCCCCGCTTCCTGGGTGGCCATGGCGGCGCAGCGCTACCTCCACACCTACGGCCTCACCCCCGAGGCCTTCGGGCACGTCGCCGTCACGGGCCGCGGGTACGCCGCGAACAACCCCGCCGCCTACTTCCACGGCAAGCCCATCACCCTCGCCGACCACGCCGCCTCCCGCTGGATCGTGGAACCGCTGCGGCTGCTGGACTGCTGCCAGGAGACCGACGGCGGCCAGGCCCTCGTCGTCACCACCGCCGAGCGGGCCCGCGACCTGCGCCACAAACCCGCCGTGATCACCGCGGCCGCCCAGGGCGCCGGCCGCCGCCAGGAGGGGATGACCTCCTTCTACCGGGACGGTCTCACCGGGCTCCCGGAGATGGACGTGGTCGCCCGGCAGCTGTGGCGGACCAGCGGGCTGCGGCCCTCGGACATCGACGTGGGCATCCTCTACGACCACTTCACCCCCTTCGTCCTGATGCAGCTGGAGGCTTTCGGCTTCTGCGCCCCCGGCGAGGCCGCCGACTTCACGGCCGCCGCCACCCTCCCCCTCAACACCCACGGCGGCCAGCTCGGGGAGGCCTACCTGCACGGTATGAACGGCATCGCCGAGGCCGTCCGCCAGCTGCGCGGAACCTCCGTCAACCAGGTCCCGGGGGCCGGGCACGTACTCGTCACGGCCGGCACCGGGGTGCCGACCTCCGGCCTCGTCCTGGGAGCGGATGCCTGACGGCGGTCCTGGTCGCGTGCCCCTCCTCCACCTACAGGAGGTGGGGCCCGGCCGGACCGTACAACCTGAGGGGGACCCGGCTTCGGCACCTGCGGGCGATCCCAGGAGCGTGCTCCGCTCCTAGCGTGGAGCCATGACCACGCCTGTGTGCACGCTCGCCTCGAACCCGACGCCGTACCCGTCGTTCTCGGCGTACGTCCGGACCCGTGGTACGGCCCTGATGCGCACCGCGCGCTCCCTGACGGCCAACCCGTGCGACGCCGAGGACCTGCTCCAGACCGCCCTCGCCAAGACCTACGTCGCCTGGGACCGCATCGAGGACCACCGGGCCCTGGACGGGTACGTCCGGCGGGCCCTGGTCAACACCCGCACCTCGCAGTGGCGCAAGCGCAAGGTCGACGAGTTCGTCTGCGAGGAGGTCCCCGAGACCGAGGAGCAGTCCTGCGCCGATCCCGCGGAGACGCAGGTGCTGCGCGACGCGATGTGGCGGGCGGTGACCAGGCTGCCCGACCGCCAGCGGGCCATGGTCGTGCTGCGCTACTACGAGGACCTGAGCGAGGCGCAGACGGCCGAGCTGCTCGGGGTCTCGGTGGGCACGGTCAAGAGTGCCGTCTCGCGCGCCCTGGTCAAGCTCCGCGAGGACCCGGAACTCACCCCGGTCCGCTGAGGCGTGTTTCACGTGAAACATCGGCCACAGGACCGGCTCGAACAGTGATCGACCAGCCTGTTTGTACTCCCGGGTAGTGACATGCCGACCGGTACGTGCGCAGAATCGGCAGCATCCGACAGCCGCCGCAGCGCCGCAGCGCTCACCGGGAGGACGCTTTGCTGAGCACCATGCAGGATGTACCGCTGCTGATCTCGCGGATCCTGGCCCACGGGTCGACGATTCACGGAGACTCCCAGGTCACGACCTGGACCGGGGAGGCCGAGCCGCACCGGCGCAGCTTCGCCGAGATCGGCGTCCGTGCCGCGCGGCTCGCGCACGCCCTGCGTGACGCGCTCGGGGTCCAGCAGGACGAACGGGTCGCGACGCTCATGTGGAACAACTCCGAGCACGTCGAGGCCTACTTCGCGATCCCCTCCATGGGCGCGGTCCTGCACACGCTCAACCTGAGGCTGCCCGCCGAGCAGCTGGTCTTCATCGTCAACCACGCCGCGGACCGCGTGGTGCTGGTGAACGGCACCCTGCTGCCGCTGCTGGCGCCGCTGCTGCCGCACCTGCCGACGGTCGAGCACGTCGTGGTCGTGGGCGTCGGCGACCGCTCCGCCCTGGAGGGTCTCGACGTCCGGGTGCACGAGTACGAGGAGCTCCTCGAGGGCCGTCCCGGGCACTACGACTGGCCCGAGCTGGACGAGCGCCAGGCGGCGGCGATGTGCTACACCTCCGGCACCACCGGGGAGCCCAAGGGCGTCGTCTACTCCCACCGCTCGGTCTACCTGCACTCCATGCAGGTCAACATGACCGAGTCGATGGGCCTCACCGACCACGACACCAGTCTGATCGTGGTGCCGCAGTTCCACGTGAACGCCTGGGGCCTGCCCCACGCCACCTTCATGACCGGCATCAACATGCTGATGCCGGACCGCTTCCTGCAGCCCGCCCCGCTCGCCGAGATGATCGAGCGGGAGAAGCCGACGCACGCCGCGGCCGTCCCCACCATCTGGCAGGGGCTGCTCGCCGAGGTGACCGCAAACCCGCGCGACCTGACCTCGATGAAGCACGTCACCATCGGCGGCGCCGCCTGTCCGCCCTCCCTGATGGAGGCCTACGACAAGCTCGGCGTCCGCCTCTGCCACGCCTGGGGAATGACGGAGACCTCGCCGCTGGGCACCATGGCGCACCCGCCGGCCGGGCTCACGGCCGAGGAGGAGTGGCCGTACCGCATCACCCAGGGCCGCTTCCCGGCCGGGGTCGAGGCCCGTCTCATCGGGCCCGCCGGGGATGTCCTGCCGTGGGACGGGGAATCGGCGGGCGAGCTGGAGGTCCGCGGCAACTGGATCGCCGCCGCCTACTACGGCGGTGCGTCCGGGGAACCCCTGCGACCCGAGGACAAGTTCAGCGCCGACGGCTGGCTGAAGACCGGGGACGTCGGCGTGATCAGCGCGGACGGCTTCCTCACCCTCACCGACCGGGCCAAGGACGTCATCAAGTCCGGTGGGGAGTGGATCTCCAGCGTGGAACTGGAGAACGCGCTGATGGCCCACCCCGAGGTCGCCGAGGCGGCCGTCGTGGCCGTCCCCGACGAGAAGTGGGGCGAGCGCCCGCTGGCCACGGTGGTCCTCAAGGAGGGGGCCACGGCCGACTTTGCCGGACTGCGCGCGTTCCTCGCCCAGTCGATCGCCAAGTGGCAGCTGCCCGAGCGCTGGACGATCGTCGAGACGGTACCGAAGACCAGCGTCGGCAAGTTCGACAAGAAGGTGATCCGCAAGCAGTACGCCGACGGCGACCTGGACGTCACCACCCTCGCCTAGGGCCCGGGGCGGCGGGCCGGCCGCGCGTCAGCCGCGGGTCAGCCAGGGCCGCAGCAGCCGGCTGACGGCGGGCATGGCCACGTAGGTCATCAGGGTGCTGAAGACGGCCGCGAAGGCGGCCGTCCGCAGGACGAAGTTCACGTTCACCAGGTACGGCCCGAGCACCGCGTTGCCCAGCAGCGAGATCGGGAAGATGGCCAGCCCCGAGCTGATCGCCATCTTCCACCGCGGCGGCGCGGGCCGGGTCGTACCCGGCTTGGCGAACCACGTCTCCATCCCGTGCAGCTCGCGCCGGGCTATCTCGGTGTGGTGGTGGCCCTCGCAGTTGGCGAACCACTCGGCCCGCTCGGGCGAGTCCTGCCACCGCTGGAACGCCTCCTGGTCGCGGAAGCGGTGGACGAGGAACCACGGGGCGCCTTCGGCCGCCGGCCGGAACAGCCCGTAGCCGAGGTGGTCCGGGAACCGCGCGGCGGTCTCCAGGATGCCGCGCGCCCAGCTCTCGAACGCCTCCTCGTAGCCCGGCTCCACCTGACGCGCGATGAGCAGGCTCACCTCTCCGTTGTCGGCGGGGACGCTGTGCTCGGTCGTGTCGGTGATGGCCATCGGACCAGGATGGCTAGTTGGTGCCGATCTTGGCCAGGAGGTCCACGATGCGGCCCTGTACGTCCGCGGTGGTGGACCGTTCGGCGAGGAACAGCACGCTCTCCCCGGAGGCCAGCCGCGGCCGGTCGCCCGGTTCGATCCCGGTGGCCGTGTAGACGACCAGCGGGGTGCGGTTCAGCTGCCCGTTGGCGCGCAGCCAGTCCACGATCCCGGCCCGCCGGCGCCGTACCTGCATGAGGTCCATGACCACCAGGTTGGGCCGCATCCGGGTCGCCAGCTCCACGGCGTCGGTGTCCGCGCCCGCCCGTGCGACCTGGAGGCCGCGCCGTTCCAGCGCGGCCGTCAGCGCGGTGGCGACCTCGTCGTGCTCCTCGATCAGCAGCACGCGGGAGGGGTGCTGCTCGCTGTCGCGCGGCGCGAGCGCCTTGAGCAGGACGGCCGGATCGGCACCGTACGCCGCCTCGCGCGTGGCGTGCCCCAGCCCGGCCGTGACCAGGACGGGGACCTCGGCGGCCATCGCGGCCTGGCGCAGGGACTGCAGGGCGGTCCGCGTGATCGGCCCGGTCAGCGGGTCGACGAACAGCGCGGCGGGGAAGGCCGCGATCTGCGCGTCCACCTCCTCACGGGAGTGCACGATCACCGGGCGGTAGCCGCGGTCGCTGAGCGCCTGCTGCGTCTGGGGGTCCGGAGCCGGCCACACCAGCAGCCGGCGCGGGTTGTCCAGCGGCTCGGGCGGGAGCTCGTCGTCCACGGGCGGGGGCACGGGGCGGTTGACCACCTCGACCGCGCCACCGGGCCCGTCCAGGGGCTCGGGGCCCTCCGCGGCGCCCGCTTCGGGGGCCCCTATGGCGAAGGCCCGTCCCTGCGGCGCGGGTTCGGCGAGCCTGCGGCGCCGGCCGGAACCGGATCCGCCCGGGCCGGCCTCGGCCGGGTCCACGGAGATGCCCTGGCCCAGGGTGCCGAGTGCGCGCACGCTGATCGGCCGCCCGCCCGTCTGGGCGTCCGCGGCCTGCCGGGCGCCGGGCACGGCCGCCGCCGCGGACGCCGCGTCCTCGGGTGCGGTCCGGGCCGCCGGAAT
>NZ_JZWV01000115.1 GCF_000966975.1 Streptomyces katrae
GGAACGGAGGAAGGGCGGGGCGGGGAGATGGCCCCGTGCAGCGGGAGCCCGGGGGCTCGCGGCGCTCAGAACGTGGGACGGGGGGCCTGGGTCGGGGGCCGGGAAGATACGGTGAGGGGACCATGAGCGCTTCGCAGACCTCCGACGTCCCCACCCTCCTCGTCAAGATCTTCGGCAAGGACCGTCCCGGGATCACCGCCGGGCTAATGGACACCCTCGCCGCCTACTCCGTCGACGTCGTCGACATCGAGCAGGTCGTCACCCGTGGCCGCATCGTCCTGTGCGTCCTCGTCACCAAGCCCGCCACCACCGCCGAGGGCGAGCTGCGGTCCACCGTGCACAGCTGGGCCGAGTCGCTGAAGCTGTCGGCCGAGATCATCTCCGGTACCGGTGACAACCGCCCGCGCGGTGTCGGCCGGTCCCACGTCACCGTGCTCGGGCACCCGCTCACCGCGGAGTCCACGGCCGTCATCGCCTCCCGGATCACCGAGACCGGCGGCAACATCGACCGTATCTTCCGGCTCGCCAAGTACCCGGTGACCGCGGTCGAGTTCGCCGTGTCCGGTGCCGAGACGGAGCCGCTGCGCACCGCGCTGGCGACCACCGCCGCGCAGATCGGCGTGGACGTGGCCGTGGTCTCGGCGGGGCTGCACCGCCGGGCGCAGCGGCTGGTGGTCATGGACGTGGACTCGACCCTGATCCAGGACGAGGTCATCGAGCTGTTCGCCGCGCACGCCGGCTGCGAGGCCGAGGTCGCCGAGGTGACCGAGCGGGCCATGCGCGGGGAGCTGGACTTCGAGCAGTCCCTGCACGCCCGGGTGGCGCTGCTGGCGGGGCTGGACGAGTCGGTGGTGGAGAAGGTCCGCGCCGAGGTGCGGCTGACGCCCGGCGCCCGGACCCTGGTGCGGACGCTGAAGACGCTGGGCTACCAGGTGGGCGTGGTCTCGGGCGGGTTCACCCAGGTCACCGACGACCTGCGCGAGCGGCTGGGGCTGGACTTCGCGCAGGCCAACACGTTGGAGATCGTCGACGGGAAGCTGACCGGCAAGGTCACCGGTGAGGTCGTGGACCGGGCGGGCAAGGCCCGGCTGCTGCGCCGTTTCGCCGCCGAGGCCGGGGTGCCGCTGGCCCAGACCGTGGCGATCGGCGACGGCGCGAACGACCTGGACATGCTGAACGCGGCCGGTCTGGGCGTGGCCTTCAACGCGAAGCCGGTGGTCCGCGAGGCGGCGCACACCGCGGTGAACGTGCCCTTCCTGGACGCGGTGCTCTATCTGCTCGGCATCACCCGGGAGGAAGTGGAAGCCGCCGACCTGGCCTGAGCAGCCCCTTCCCCGTCCCCAGCGCCCGGCCGGATCCTTCCGGCCGGGCGCTCGTCATGTCCGGCGCCCGCCCGCCCCGGAGGCCCGCCGCGCGAGGCATAGTCCAGGCACATTTGATCCGAACTGGCTTCATTTGTACTGCACTTGGGGTTAATGCTCCGATCGCTCCGCCGGTCCGCGACAGCGGTGGCCCGATCGGACTACTCGTGCAAGGGGACGTTGATGACTCGAAGTGTGCTCATCACCGGAGGCTCCGGCGGAATCGGCCGGGCCTGCGTGGAGAGATTCGCGCGGGAGGAGGACTGGACCGTCTGGTTCACCTACCGCAACGGCCGGGCGCGGGCCGAGGAACTGGTGCGGGAGCTGGCCCTCACCGGACGCGCCAAGGTGGAGGCCTTCCCCTTCGCCCAGGGCGACTGGGAGGAGCACGAGCTGCTGCTCGGCCGGCTCCCGGGCCCGGTGGACGTGCTGGTGAACAACGCCGCGGTCGGTTCGAAGACGGTGGAGCACTACACCGAGGGGCCCGGGCACGAGAAGGCGTCGGCCTTCTTCCAGATCAACGCGGTGGGGCCGCTGTGGCTGACCGAGCAGCTGCTGCCCGGCATGCTGGAACGGGGCTTCGGGAAGATCATCAACATTTCGAGCGTCGGCGGGGGGATCTTCCAGTTCCCCGGGTTCCACCCGGCCGACGGGATGAGCAAGGCGGCGCTCACCTATCTGACCCGTCACCTGGCCGCGGACCTCGCGCACTCCCCCGTGGACGTGTTCGCGCTCTGCCCGGGCGCCGTCGACACCACGATGTTCCAGGCGAGCACCCTGGACAAGCTCTCCTCCGAGGAGCGGGCCGCCCTGTCCGCGCGGCTGCCCAAGGGCCGCATGATCACCTCCGCGGAGATCGCGGAGCAGGTGCGGTGGCTGGCGGGCGAGCACTCCACGCCGCTGCACGGCGCGGTCATCGACGCCTCGATGGGCCTGGGCGTGCACCCGGGCCTGCTCACCGGTGCCGATGTCGACAGCGGGAGGAACTGATGGGCTCCGCCGCCGCTCCGCGCCGCGTCTCCCGGCAGGCCGCCCGGCTCCTGGCCGACACCCCGGCCATCGCCGAGGCCCACTTCCGGGCGGAGGCGGAGCCGTACGACGCCCTCACCCGCCCCGGGGGCTACCTGAACCTGGGCACCGCCGAGAACCGGCTGCTGTGGGACCTGCTCGACGGCCGCCTGGCGCAGCTCGCCCCGATGACCGAGGCCACCGCCCGCTACGCCCCGCTGCACGGCACCGCCGTCCTGCGCGGACGGGTCGCGGCGCTGCTGTCCGCCACCGTCGGTACCCCGCTGGACGCCGAGGACCTGGTGGTGATCAGCGGTGCCACCGGGGCGCTGGACGCGATCGCCTCCGTCCTGTGCGACCCGGGCGAGGCCATCGTCGTGCCCTCCCCCTACTACGGGGCCTTCGACACCGACCTGGGCGGCCGCTCCGGCGCCCGGATCCTGCCCGCACCGCTCGACCCCGCCGACGGCTTCCGGCTGACGGCCGCGGCGGTGGACCGGGCGCTGCGGCGGGCCCGGGAGGAGGGGATCACCGTACGGGCGGTGGCGCTGTCCTCCCCGTCCAACCCGATCGGCGAGGTGCACCCGCCCGAGGTGCTGGCCGAGCTGCTGCGCGTGGTGCGCGAGCACGACGTGGACCTGGTCTCGGACGAGATCTACGCCCACGCGGTGTTCGGCCCGCAGGCCTTCACCAGCGCCGCCGACCCGGCCGTCAACCCGGACTGGGCCGGGCGCACCCATGTGGTGTGGGGCTTCGCGAAGGACTTCGGGCTGCCCGGTCTGAAGACCGGGGTCCTGCACACCCGCGATCCGCGGGTACGGGAGGCCGCGCGGGCGCTGGCGTACTTCGCGCCCGTGTCGACCGCCACCCAGCACACCCTGGCGGAGCTGCTGGCGGACCCGGAGTGGGTCGCCTCCTTCCTGGCGGAGGGCCGACGGCGGCTGGGCTCCTCGTACGGGCACCTCACCGGGCTGCTGGAGGCGTACGGGATCCCGTACGCGCCCGCCGGCGCGGGTTTCTCCGTCTGGCTGGACCTCGGGCGGTGGCTGCCCGGCGCCGGCTTCACGGGCGAGGAGCTGCTGTGGCGGGAGCTGTTCGAGAAGGCGAAGGTCAGCATCCTGCCCGGCGGGGCCTTCCGCTCGCCCGAGCCGGGCTGGTTCCGGCTGTGCCACACCGTCGACGCCCCGCTGGTCGCCGAGGCGGTCCGGCGGATCGCCGCCCACCTGGGCCTGTCCCCGCAGGCGGGCCCGCAGCCCACCACCC
>NZ_JZWV01000116.1 GCF_000966975.1 Streptomyces katrae
CCCACCACCCCCTCCCCCTCCCCCGCATCACGGAACGGAAATCGCCCATGAGCACGGCACCGGGTCCCCTGGACCGCTGGTACGAGACCGCCGGCGTGCGCGGCGGAGTACGGCGGATGTTCCACGCCGAGGCGGAACAGGGCCGGGTCTTCTTCCCCGACGCCCTGGTGCCGCACCTGGCGCACCCGGAGGTGAAGGCACTGGCCCCGGAGCGGGTCCGGGAGATATCGGTCCGGCACCTCTACCAGTTCCTGCACTCGACGACCCATCTGGAGACCCGGGTGGTCAACGGGGCGGCCGAGCCCGTGGCCAACGGCAACTCGGGGCTGCACTTCCCCACCGCGCTGCGGATGGACGCCTTCAAGGTGTACTGCGACGAGGGCTACCACGCCCTCTACAGCCTGGACCTGGCCGACCAGGTGGCCGCCGTCACCGGTATCGCCGTCCCGGACGTGGACTACGGCGGTTTCGTGACGGCGCTGCAGGACACGGGCCGGCGGCTGCTGCCCGAGGACCCGGTGCTGGCCGGGCAGTTGCAGGCGGTGGTGTTCGAGACGCTGATCACGGCGGTGCTCAACGAGGTGCCGCAGGACCCGACCGTGGTGAGCACGGTACGGGAGCTGATGCGCGACCACGCCAAGGACGAGGGCCGCCACCACCGGTTCTTCTCGGCGTTCTTCCTGGAGCTGTGGGCCCGGCTCGACGGGCGGCGCCGGGTCCTGGCGGCCCGCGCGCTGCCCGCGATGATCCGTGCCGCGCTCGACTGGGACCTGGAGCCGGTGCGGGTGTCGCTGCGGCTGGCCGGTCTGGACGAGGAGCGGATCGGGGCCGTCCTCGCGGACTGCTACGGCGGCAGCGCGGGCGTGGACCGCATCCAGACGATCTCCCGTTCCACCCTGCGGCTGTGCGCCCAGGTCGGTGCCTTCGACCTGCCCGGCGTCACGGACGCGTTCGCCGCCCATGGACTGCGTGCCCCGGAGGACTCCGATGTCTGAGACCGCGACCGTCACCCGCCCCGACGCCGTGACGTACTCCAACTACCTGAAGCTGCCGGAACTGCTGGCGCTGCAGGTGCCGCTGGCCGACGGGGTGGACGACGAGCTGCTGTTCATCACCGTGCACCAGGTGCAGGAGCTGTGGTTCGGTCAGCTGCTGCGGGACCTGACCGACGCCCGGGACCGGATGCTGGAGGGCGATCCGCGGGCCGCCCGGGTCCGGCTGGTGCGCGCCGTGTCGGTCACGCGGGCCCTGATCGCCGCGATCCATCCGCTGCGGGCGATGCCGCCGCGGGAGTTCCATGCGTTCCGGGGCGTGCTGGGCAGCAGCAGCGGCCAGCAGTCGGCGCAGTACGTGGAGATCGCGGCGCTGTGCGGGGCCGACTGGGTGCACGGGGAGTACGGGCGGCGGACGGTCGCCGGGCTGGCTCCGCGGGAGCGGGAGCGGCTGCGCGGGCGGCTGGCGGAGAGCACGCTGTGGGAGGGGTTCGTGGCCCTGCTGGCGAAGGCCGGGTTCGCGGTCGGTACGCGGGAGGAGCGCTGGGAGGCGTACGCGCGGCTGGCGGCGGGCCCGCTGGAGGGTGATCCCGCGGAGTTCGCGGAGCTGGCCGAGCTGGCGGAGGCGCTGGTCGACCACGACGAGGTGTGGCTGTGGGAGGCCCGGGACGCGGGCCTCCCGGAGCTGCCGGCCGCCCGCTGCCCGATGGGCTGAGGACACCCACGGGCCCGGGGTGCCCCGGGCCCTGTGGGGGTGTGGTCAGTGTTCCTTGGGGGTCCAGTAGTCCAGCAGGGTCCCGACGCCGGGTTCGAGGGACTTCCAGGAGCCGGTGAAGGAGACGACGGCCAGCGCGGCGGTGGGGAAGCCCGTGCGGTTCATCCGTGCCTGGGTGTCGCCCTCCGCGCGCCCGGAGAGGATGTCGGCTAGGGCGTGCATCCCGGGGTTGTGGCCGATGACGAGGAGGTCGTCGACCTCGTCGGGGGTCTCGTTCAGCAGGGCGATGAGCTCGCCCGGCGAGGCGTCGTAGACCCGCTCGTCGTAGGAGGTCCGCGGCCGGTACGGGAGTTCCTGGACGGCGAGCTTCCAGGTCTCCCGGGTGCGGGCGGCGGTGGAGCAGAGGGCCAGGTCGAAGGTGATGCCGGTCTCGGCCAGCTTCCGGCCGGCGGCCGGTGCGTCCCTGCGTCCGCGGTCCGCCAGCGGGCGGTCGTGGTCGGCCACCTGGGGCCAGTCGGCCTTGGCATGCCGGAGGAGGGCGATCCTGCGGGGTGTGTCGGCGCTCATGGGCCCAGCTTCGCATGAAACGGGCCACGGGGCGCAGGGTGTTGAGGGGCCTTCGCCCGCTCGGGAGAGCGTGCTCCGGCGTGCGCCGGCCGTCCGACGGCGCGGGTGGCGCGAGGCAGGGCGGCGGTGCGCGGCGCGCGGGTCAGCCGACGGCGCGCAGCAGCTCCTGGGTGACCTCGACCAGTCCGGCGGGCCGGTCGGCGGTGGCCTGGGCCTGGCCGGAGCCGGCGAGCAGCAGGAGCAGGAGGCCGAAGGCGAGGGCGGGCAGCGCCAGGGTCCACCAGTGCAGCCGGGCGCCGCTGTGGGCGTAGGCGCCGGGGCGGCGGCGGACGGCCCGGGCGGGGAGGGACGGGGTGTGCGTGGTGGCCGGCATGGCCGCCTCCGGGTTCTTCGGCTGGGGACTGGCTCGCTGCTTCGAATCTACGGATCCGGGGCGCCGGTTCCCATCCGGGGCACACCCCAGCCGACCCTGATACCCGCCCCCTAGGGGATGGTGGGGACAACCCCACCACCGGGGGCCGGGCGGGCCGGCGGGTGGTGCGTCAGGGGGAGGCGATGGTGGCGATGACGGCCACGATCACGGTGACGAGGGCCATCGCTCCCAGTACGAGGCCGAGCTTCTTGTGGCTGTCCTGGGGGTTCGGTTCGAGTACGGGCGACATGCCGTTCAGTCTCGCATGCCGCATTCGTCCTCGATCGTGCGGTCCCGGCCGGCGAGGACGCCGAGGGCGATCTGCGGGACGAGGAGGCCGGCCATGAGGGCCAGCGGCAGGTCCCAGCCGCCGCTGTGCTGGTAGAGGGTGCCGATGACCAGCGGGCCGGGGATGGAGATCAGGTAGCCGGTGCTCTGGGCGAAGGCGGAAAGCTTGACGACCCCGGCCGGGGACTTGGCGCGCAGCCCGATCATCGTGATGACGAGGGGGAAGGCGCAATTGGAGACGCCGAGCAGGAGGGCCCAGGCCCAGGCTCCGGCGGCGGGGGCGAGGTAGAGACCGAGGTAGCCGGCGAGGCCGAAGAGACCGAGGACGGCGGCGATGGGGCCCTGGTGGCGCATCCGTCCGGCGAGGCCGGGGATGACGAAGGCCAGCGGGACGCCCATGACCATGGTGACGGCGAGCAGCACTCCGGCGGTGGAGGCGGAGACCCCTGCGTCGCGGAAGATCTGCGGGAGCCAGCCCATGGTGACGTAGGCACCGGTGGCCTGGAGGCCGAAGTAGCAGGCGAGGGCCCAGGCGGTGCGGCTGCGCACGACCGAGGGGCCGGCGTCCTCCTGTACGGCGGCGGGTGCGGCGGCCTTCTCGCGGCGGCTCGCGGCGGCGACGGGCAGCCAGGGCAGGACGGCGGCCACGGCGAGGACGGCCCAGACCAGCAGGCCGGTGCGCCAGTTGCCGCCGAGGGCCGAGGTCAGCGGGACGGTCGCGGCGGCGGCGAGGGAGGTGCCGGCGGCCAGGGCCATGGAGTACAGGCCGGTCATGGTGCCGACGCGGTCGGGGAACCAGCGCTTGACGATGACCGGGAGGAGCACGTTGGTCAGGGCTATGCCGGCCAGGGACAGGGCGCTGGCGGCGAGGAAGGCGGCGGCGCTGTCGGCGAACGGCCGGATCAGCAAGCCGGCGGCGACGGCGGCCATGCCGGCGCAGACGACGGCGGCCGGGCCGAAGCGGCGGGAGAGCCGGGGCGCGGTGACACCGAAGACGGCGAAGCAGAAGGCGGGGACGGAGGTGATCAGTCCGGCGACGGTGCCGCTCATGTGGAGGCCGGTGCGGGCCTCCTCGAAGAGGGCGCCGAGGCTGGTGATGGCGGGCCTCAGGTTGAGGGCGGCCAGCACGATCGCGACCACGAGCACGGGGCCGAGCCACTTGGGGTCGGCGTGGATGTCGGCCGGGGTGGTGGCGGGGCGTCCGGCGGAGCCGCGCGGGGTCGCCGGGCGGCTCAGGGTCTGGAGGTCTTCGTCGTGCATCCCGCCATCATAGAATCATGGGATGATTGGTTGTCCAGTTTCATCCTGGCAGAATTGACCCCGTCCGGCCGTCCGTCCGGCAGTTTTCGAGAGGCCCCGCCCGCATGCCGTTGACCTCGCCCCGGCGTTCCGCGCTCGTCGACCAGGTGATCGCCCAGCTCAGGAACCAGATCACCTCCGGCGAGTGGCCGGTCGGAAGCCGGATCCCCACCGAGCCCGAGCTGGTGGAGCTGCTGGGCGTGGCCCGCAACACCGTGCGGGAGGCCGTCCGCGCCCTCGCGCACAACGGACTCCTGGACATCCGCCAGGGGTCGGGTACGTACGTGCTCGCCACCAGCGAGCTGGCCGGGGTGATGCACCGGCGCTTCGCGGGGGCCGACCCCCGGCACATCGCGGAGCTGCGGTCGACCCTGGAGTCCTCGGCGGCCCGGCTGGCCGCGGAGCGGCGCACGGAGCGGGACCTGGTCCAGCTGGACGCGCTGCTGGCGCGGCGCGAGGAGGCCTGGGCGAGCGGGGACGCGGAGCTGTTCGTGAGCACGGACGTCGCACTGCACATGGCGGTGGTGACGGCCTCGCACAACGAGGTGCTGACCGGGCTGTACGCGGACCTGGGCGACCTGGTGGCGGAGTGGCTGCGGGCGGACGTCGGCACCGTGCTGGACCCGGCCGCCCACCTGGACCACGCCCGCCTGATCGAGGCGATCCGGCGCGGCGACGGGGACGCGGCGGCCTCGGAGGCGGCGGGCTACCCCTTCGTCTGCCTGGGCAAGGGCACGCGCTAGCCGCCTGAGGGGCCGGACGGGCCGGAGGGACGCTGGTGGCTGACCCAGGCGGTGCGGACCTCCTTCCAGCAGCGGCCGGTCAGCCGGATGCGGCCGGTGGGGTCCAGGGGGACGAGGGCGCTGTCCCCGTCCAGGTCCCACCAGCGCTCGCACTCCACGTGGAGGCGGAGCAGGTCGGTCTCGGGGAAGCCGTTGTGGCAGTACGCGATCACCTGTGAGCCGTCGATCTCGGTGTCGCAGTCGGAGCCGTAGAGCTCGCGGCCGGCGGGCTGCTCGGGCCGTACGGGTGGTTCGGCGGGGATCTCGGAGAAGTCCACGGTCGCCAGGGCGGCCGCCTCGGGCCCGGGGGCGGGCGCCGGTCCGTCGGGTCGCGCGAGGGCTCCCGGGATCAGGAGTCCGGTCAAGGCCACCGAGGTGACCAGCAGCGATACCGCTCGGCTCGGCCTCGCGCGCACGCCCGTACCTCCTCCCCGAACCCGCCGGGAAGATCCCGGCCAGGTCAGTTTGCAGGCATGTGTCCCGGTTTTCGACTCGGAAAGATCCGGTCGGACGGCGAACGTGCGATCGACGGCGCTCGCGCGGCCCGTGCCGCGGCCGGGCGGAAACGGCGGTGGCCGCGCCTCCCCGGAGGGAAGCGCGGCCACCGCCGTACGGACGCGGGGTCCGCCAGGAAGGTCAGGCGCCCATCGCGTGCAGGCCGCCGTCCACGTGGACGATCTCGCCCGTGGTCTTCGGGAACCAGTCCGACAGCAGGGCCACGACACCCTTGCCCGCCGGCTCCGGGTCGCTCATGTCCCACTCCAGCATGGAGCGGTGGTTCCAGGTGTCCGCCAGCTCGCCGAAGCCCGGAATGGACTTCGCGGCCATCGAGCCGATCGGACCGGCCGAGACCAGGTTGCAGCGGATGTTCTCCTTGCCCAGGTCGCGGGCGAGGTAGCGGCTGGTGGCCTCCAGCGCGGCCTTGGCCGGGCCCATCCAGTCGTACTGCGGCCAGGCGAACTGCGCGTCGAAGGTGAGGCCGACGACGGCCGCGCCCTCCGCCGGGAACAGCGGCTTGCAGGCCATGGTCAGCGACTTCAGCGAGAACGCCGAGACGTGCATGGCGGTGGCGACCGACTCGAACGGGGTGTTCAGGAAGTTGCCGCCGAGCGCGTCCTGCGGGGCGAAGCCGATGGAGTGCACGACGCCGTCGAGGCCGCCGAGCTCGTCACGGACGAGGCCCTCCAGGCGGGCCAGGTGCTCGTCGTTGGTGACGTCGAGCTCGATCACCTTGACCGGCTTCGGGAGCTTCTTGGCGATGCGCTCGGTCAGCGTCGGGCGCGGGAAGGCGGTGAGGATGACCTCGGCGCCCTGCTCCTGGGCCAGCTTGGCGGTGTGGAAGGCGATGGAGGACTCCATCAGCACACCGGTGATGAGGATCCGCTTGCCCTCGAGAATTCCGCTCATGGTGATCAGTGACCCATGCCCAATCCGCCGTCAACGGGAATGACGGCTCCGGTGATGTACGCGGCGTCGTCGGACGCCAGGAAGCTCACGGCGGCCGCGATCTCCTCGGGCTGCGCGTAGCGCGCCAGCGGGACCTGCGCCAGGATGTCCGCGCGCTGCTCGTCGCTGAGCACCTTCGTCATGTCGGTGTCCACGAAACCGGGGGCGACGACGTTGAAGGTGATGTTCCGGGAGCCCAGCTCGCGGGCGAGCGAGCGGGCGAAGCCCACCAGCGCCGCCTTCGAGGCGGCGTAGTTGGCCTGGCCGGCGGCGCCCAGCAGGCCGACGACCGAGGAGATCAGGACCACACGGCCCTTCTTGGCCCGCAGCATGCCACGGTTGGCACGCTTGACGACACGGAAGGTGCCGGTGAGGTTGGTGTCGACGACGGAGGTGAAGTCCTCCTCGGACATCCGCATCAGCAGCGTGTCCTTGGTGATGCCGGCGTTCGCCACCAGCACCTCGACGTTGCCGTGCTTGGCCTCGATCTCCTTGTAGGCCTGCTCCACCTGCTCGGAGTCGGTGATGTCGCAGCGCACCGCCAGCACGCCCAGGTCGGCGAGCTCCTGCGGCGGCTCTCCCGAGCGGTACGTGATCGCGACCTTGTCGCCGGCCTGGGCGAAGGCACGGGCGATGGCGAGGCCGATGCCCCGGTTACCTCCGGTGACGAGAACCGAGCGGCTCAACGGATCACCCTTTCGCTTAGCTGTCTGAGTAGCAAAAACCTATAGGTCCCCGCCGAGATCCGGAGAATCGGGTGCCGACAGGGCCTCGCGACGCGGGCTGTCGAATACCTACAGAAACGGGTGGTCACCCGAGCCCTGATCGCGACATGATCGAGCAGACCGTCCCCGACCCCGGGAGGACCCCCGTGGCCCATTCCATCGACGCGGCCTTCACCGCGCTGCCCTTGCGGGCGCTCGCCGACGCGGCGCTCGCGCGGGCGCGCGCGCTGGGCGCCGACCATGCCGACTTCCGCCTGGAGCGGATCCGCAGCGCCTCCTGGCGGCTGCGTGACGCCAAGCCCTCCGGCGGCTCCGACACCACCGACCTCGGCTACGCGGTCCGGGTGGTACACGGCGGCAGCTGGGGCTTCGCGTCCGGCGTGGACCTGACCATGGACGGCGCGGCCAAGGTGGCCTCGCAGGCCGTGGCCATGGCGAAGCTGTCGGCCCAGGTCATCAAGGCGGCGGGCTCCGACGAGCGGGTCGAGCTGGCCGACGAGCCGGTGCACGCGGACAAGACCTGGATCTCCGCCTACGACGTGAACCCCTTCGAGGTGCCGGACGCCGAGAAGTCGGCCCTGCTCGCCGACTGGAGCTCCCGGCTGCTGGCCGCCGAGGGCGTCGCA
>NZ_JZWV01000117.1 GCF_000966975.1 Streptomyces katrae
CCACGTGGACGCCTCGCTGCTCGCCGTCCACGAGAACAAGTTCTACGCCGACACCGCGGGCACCACGACCACCCAGCAGCGGGTGCGCGTCCACCCGCAGCTCACCGCGGTCGCCGTGAACGCCACCACCGGCGAGTTCGACTCCATGCGCACCATCGCCCCGCCCGCCGGACGCGGCTGGGAGTACCTGACCGGCACCGGCTGGGACTGGAACACCGAGCTGGAGCAGATCCCGGGCCTGCTGGCCGAGAAGATGCGGGCCCCGAGCGTCGAGGCGGGCCGCTACGACCTGGTCGTGGACCCGTCCAACCTGTGGCTCACCATCCACGAGTCCATCGGCCACGCCACCGAGCTCGACCGGGCGCTGGGCTACGAGGCGGCGTACGCGGGCACCTCGTTCGCCACCTTCGACCAGCTGGGCACGCTCAAGTACGGCTCCTCGATCATGAACGTGACCGGCGACCGCACCGCCGAGCACGGCCTGGCCACCATCGGCTACGACGACGAGGGCGTCGAGGCGCAGAGCTGGGACCTGGTCAAGGACGGCACCCTGACCGGCTACCAGACCGACCGCCGGATCGCGAAGCTGACCGGCCTGGGCCGCTCCAACGGCTGCGCCTACGCCGACTCCCCCGGGCACGTGCCCGTCCAGCGGATGGCGAACGTCTCGCTCCAGCCGGACCCGGGCGGGCTGTCCACCGAGGACCTGATCGGCGGGGTGGAGCGCGGGATCTACGTGGTCGGCGACCGCTCCTGGTCCATCGACATGCAGCGCTACAACTTCCAGTTCACCGGGCAGCGCTTCTTCCGGATCGAGAACGGCCGGCTGGCCGGGCAGCTGCGCGACGTCGCGTACCAGGCCACGACCACCGACTTCTGGGGTTCGATGGAGAAGGTCGGCGGCCCGCAGACCTACGTCCTGGGCGGCGCCTTCAACTGCGGGAAGGCCCAGCCGGGCCAGGTCGCGGCGGTCTCCCACGGCTGCCCGTCCGCCCTGTTCCGCGACGTGAACATCCTGAACACGACCCAGGAGGCCGGCCGATGAGCCGTACGAAGCCCCACGAGATCGTCGAGCGGGCCCTGGAGCTGTCCACCGCCGACGGCTGCGTGGTCATCGCCGACGAGGAGTCCAGCGCCAACCTGCGCTGGGCGGGGAACGCGCTGACCACCAACGGCGTCACCCGCGGCCGGACCCTCACCGTGATCGCCACCGTCGACGGCGGTCAGGGGACGGCCTCGGGGGTCGTCTCGCGCTCCGCCGTCACCGCCGCCGACCTGGAGCCCCTCGTACGGGCCGCCGAGGCGGCCGCGCGGGCCGCCGGCCCCGCTGAGGACGCCCAGCCGCTGGTCACCGGGACCCCGGCCTCGCCGGACTTCACCGACGGCCCCGACGAGACCTCCTCGGCGGTGTTCGCGGACTTCGCCCCGGCCCTCGGCGAGGCCTTCGCCCGGGCCCGCGCGGGCGGCCGGGAGCTGTACGGCTTCGCCAACCACGAGCTGGTCTCCACGTACGTGGGCACCTCGACGGGCCTGCGGCTGCGCCACGACCAGCCGAACGGCACCCTGGAGCTCAACGCCAAGTCCCCGGACCGGTCGCGCTCCGCCTGGGCCGGGCGGGCCACCCGTGACTTCAAGGACGTGGACCCGACCGTCCTGGACGCCGAGCTCGCCGTCCGCCTCGGCTGGGCCGAGCGGAAGGTCGAGCTGCCCGCCGGCCGGTACGAGACCCTGCTGCCCCCGACAGCCGTGGCCGACCTGCTGATCTACCAGATGTGGTCGGCGGCGGCCCGGGACGCGGCGGAGGGCCGGACGGTCTTCTCCAAGCCCGGCGGCGGCACCCGGATCGGTGAAAGGCTCTCGCGGCTGCCGCTGACCCTGCGCAGCGACCCGAACGCCCCCGGCCTGGAGTCGGCGCCGTTCGTGATCGCGCACAGCTCGGGCGACGACGCCTCGGTGTTCGACAACGGTCTGCCGGTGCCGGCGACCGAGTGGATCAGCGGCGGCGAGCTGGCCCGGCTGACCACGACCCGGCACAGCGCCGGGCTGACCGGGCTGCCGCTCTCCCCCGCCTTCGGGAACCTGATCCTGGAGGGGGGCGGGGACAGGTCCCTGGAGGAGATGGTCGCGTCCACCGAGCGGGGCCTGCTGCTGACCTGCCTCTGGTACATCCGCGAGGTCGACCCGGCGACGCTGCTGCTGACGGGCCTGACCCGGGACGGCGTCTACCTGGTGGAGAACGGGCAGGTCACGGGCGAGGTGAACAATTTCCGGTTCAACGAGTCCCCGGTGGACCTGCTCTCGCGCGCCACGGAGGCGGGGCGCACCGAGAGGACCCTGCCGCGGGAGTGGGGCGACTGGTTCACGCGGGCCGCGATGCCGCCCGTCCGCATCCCGGACTTCAACATGAGTTCGGTCAGCAAGGGCGTCTGACGCACCTAGACTGAGCACGGCATTTCCACAATTCGTAAGGAGTCGAGAGACCGTGACGGACATCGTCGACGAACTGAAGTGGCGCGGGCTGTTCGCCCAGTCCACCGATGAAGAAGCGCTGCGCAAGGCCTTCGCGGACGGTCCCGTCACGTTCTATTGCGGCTTCGACCCGACCGCCGCCTCGCTGCACGTGGGACACCTGGTGCAGGTGCTGACCGTGCGCCGGCTCCAGCAGGCGGGCCACCGCCCGCTGGCGCTGGTCGGCGGGGCGACCGGGCAGATCGGCGACCCGCGCCCGACGGCCGAGCGGACGCTGAACGACCCGGAGACCGTCGCGAACTGGGTGACGCGCCTGCGCACCCAGATCGAGCCGTTCCTGTCCTTCGAGGGCGAGAACGCGGCGGTCATGGTCAACAACCTGGACTGGACCGCGGGCATGTCCGCGATCGAGTTCCTGCGGGACATCGGCAAGCACTTCCGCGTCAACAAGATGCTGACGAAGGACTCGGTCGCCAAGCGGCTGGAGTCCGACCAGGGCATCAGCTACACGGAGTTCAGCTACCAGCTGCTCCAGGGCATGGACTTCCTGGAGCTGTACCGCCGCTACGGCTGCACCCTCCAGCAGGGCGGCTCGGACCAGTGGGGCAACCTGACGGCCGGCCTGGACCTGATCCACCGCCTGGAGCCGCAGGCCCAGGTGCACGCGCTGGCGACCCCGCTGATGGTCAAGGCGGACGGCACCAAGTTCGGCAAGTCCGAGAGCGGGGCCGTCTGGCTCGACCCGGAGATGACCACGCCGTACGCGTTCTACCAGTTCTGGCTGAACGTGGACGACCGGGACATCTCCACCTACATGCGGATCCTGTCCTTCCGGTCCCGTGAGGAGCTGGAGGAGCTGGAGGCGCAGACCGCCGAGCGTCCGCAGGCGCGGGCCGCGCAGCGGGCGCTGGCCGAGGAGCTGACCACGCTGGTGCACGGCGCGGACCAGTGCGCGGCCGTGATCGCGGCGTCGAAGGCGCTGTTCGGCCAGGGCGAGCTGGCGGAGCTGGACGCGGCCACGCTGGCGGCGGCCCTGTCCGAGCTGCCGCACGCGCAGGTGGCGGAGCTGGGCCCGGTGGTGGACCTGTTCGCGGAGACCGGCCTGGTCGCCAGCAAGTCCGCCGCCCGCCGGACCGTGAAGGAGGGCGGCGCCTACGTGAACAACGTGAAGGTGACCGCCGAGGACGCGGTCCCGGCGCAGGAGGACCTGCTGCACGGGCGCTGGCTGGTGCTGCGCCGCGGCAAGAAGAACCTGGCGGCGGTCGAGGTGACCGGCGCCTGACGGCACCCCGGCGAGGGGCCGGCCCGGACATCGCGTCCGTGCCGGCCCCTTCGTCATGGGCTACACCGTGTGGCGCTTGCCGCCGCGGAGCGCCAGGTAGACCATCTCCCCCAGCGCGACGATGGCGACGGCTCCGGCGAGCTGGAGCAGGTGCCGGGTCCAGTCGATGCCGCGGGTGTCGTGGACACCGATCCACGTCGCCACGGCATTGCCGAGGACGCCGCCGATGATGCCGAAGACGGTGGTCAGCCAGAGCGGCTGGTTCTGCTTGCCTGGCAGGATGGCCCGGGCTATGAGGCCCAGCACGAAACCGACGATGATCGCCCACAACCAAGACATGTCGAGCCTCCTCGTGGCGCGCGGTGTGCGCGCGTGCGCCCAGTCTCGGGCCGCGGGGCGGAGTACGCATGTCGGGCGGCTCCGTCCGGGCGGTACCCGCTCTCCCCGCCGCCCTGGGGGCGGCGTACCGTGGGAGCATGCAGCGGACGAAGCGGAACGGGGCCGAGGTCTTCCGGATCACCGGTGCCCGCATGGGACTCGCGGAGGACGTACGGGGGCGCCAGCGCCGGTACGTGATCTCGATGGGCATCAGGACCCTGTCGGTGGTCGCCACGGTGATCCTGTGGAACGTGGAGCGCCATGTGGCCATCGTGACGCTCGCCGCGGGCCTGCTGCTCCCCTACATCGCGGTGGTGATCGCGAACGCCGGGCGCGAGTCGACGCCCTCCCTGCCGTCGCACTTCGTGCCCGCCCCTGTGCGCCCCGCACTGGAGCCGGGGAACCTCAGGAAAACCTCAGATCAATCATGAAGTTCCGGTGCACCCCACCCGGTCCTGCGTGACATACTGCCTACGCGCTCCGCATCCCCCGTCGGAGCGACGGACCGACGCCGGGCAGCTCCCCCCGTGGCTGCCCGGCGTCGCCCTTCCGTTTGTAGGGTGGGGCCCGTGACGTCTTCCGATACCCCCACCTGCTCCGCCAAGGGCTGCCGCGACGCGGCCGTATGGGTCCTGGCCTGGAACAACCCCAAGCTGCACACGCCGGAGCGGCGCAAGACCTGGCTGGCGTGCGAGGAACACCGCGAGCACCTCTCCCAGTTCCTCGGGGTCCGCGGCTTCCTCAAGGACGTCGTACGGCTGGAGGAGTGGGTACAGCCGGAGGGCTCGGAGCGCTGAACCCTCCCACGGACGCCGAAAGCCCCCTCCCGGTGCGGAGGGGGCTTTCCTGTGCGTGGGCGCCGGCGGGAGGCCGGCCCTCAGCCGCCGATCGCGGACATCGGGCGGTCCGGCTGGAGGAAGGACGGGTCGTCGAGGCCGGAGCCGGCCTTCTTGCCCCACATCGCCACCTTCCACAGGCGGGCGATCTCCTCGTCCGGGGCGCCCGAGCGCAGCGCGGAGCGCAGGTCGGACTCCTCGGTGGCGAACAGGCACGTACGGACCTGGCCGTCGGCCGTGAGCCGGGTGCGGTCGCAGGCGCCGCAGAAGGGGCGGGTGACGGAGGCGATGACCCCGACGGTGGCCGGGCCGCCGTCGACCACCCAGCGCTCGGCGGGGGCGGAGCCGCGCTCCTCGGCGCCCTCCTCGGTGAGGGTGAAGCGGGTGCGCAGGGACTGGAGGATGTCCCCGGCGGTGATCATGCCCTCGCGCTTCCAGCCGTGCTGGGCGTCGAGCGGCATCTGCTCGATGAAGCGGAGCTCGTACTCGTTCTCCACGGCCCAGGCGAGCAGGTCGGGGGCCTCGTCGTCGTTGAGCCCGGGCATCAGGACGGCGTTGACCTTGACCGGGGTGAGGCCCGCCTCGCGGGCGGCGGCCATGCCGTCGATCACGTCGTGGTGGCGGTCGCGGCGGGTGAGGGTCTTGAAGACCTCGGGGCGCAGGGTGTCGAGCGAAACGTTCACTCGGTCCAGTCCTGCGGCCTTGAGGGCCTGCGCAGTGCGCTTGAGGCCGATGCCGTTGGTGGTCAGCGACATCCTGGGCCGGGGCTCCAGGGCCGCGCACTGTTCGACGATCCCGACCAGGCCGGGGCGCAGCAGCGGCTCGCCGCCGGTGAAGCGGACCTCGGTGATGCCCAGGTGCGTGACGGCGATGCGGATCAGCCGGACGATCTCGTCGTCGCTGAGCAGATCGGACTTCCCCAGCCACTGCAGGCCCTCTTCGGGCATGCAGTAGGTACAGCGCAGATTGCACCGGTCGGTGAGCGAGACGCGCAGGTCAGTGGCCACGCGGCCGTATGTGTCGAGAAGCACTGTGGGCCCCCTCCCCTGTCCGGATCTAGAGGTTCTATGGATCGAGCGTACGCGACCCGTGTGTCCCGGAGAGGTGCCCGAATGAACGAGACGTAACGCGGCCGCATCGTACGGAAGTACGACGCGGCCACGCACGGTGTTCGTACGGTCTCGGGGAGCGGCCCGTCAGTGGGCCCCGGTCCCGGTGAGGGAGCGCACCTCCAGCTCGGCGTACTTCTGGGGGTCGGCCTTCTCCTTGGACAGGACGGTGCCCAGCCAGCCGAGGAGGAAGCCCAGCGGGATCGAGATGATGCCGGGGTTCTCCAGCGGGAACCAGTAGAAGTCGGCGTCCTTGAACATCGAGGTCGGCTTGCCGGAGACCACCGGCGAGAAGAGGACCAGGCCGACCGCCGAGATCAGGCCGCCGTAGATGGACCACAGCGCGCCCTGGGTGGTGAAGCGCTTCCAGAAGAGGCTGTAGAGGATCGTCGGGAGGTTGGCGGAGGCGGCGACCGCGAAGGCGAGGGCGACCAGGCCGGCCACGTTCATGTCGCGGGCCAGCGCCCCGAGGAAGATCGCGACGGCGCCGATGACCACGGTGGACCAGCGGGCGGCGCGCACCTCCTCCTTCTCGGTGGCCCGTCCCTTGCGGATGACGTTGACGTAGATGTCGTGCGCGAAGGACGAGGAGGAGGCCAGGGTGAGGCCGGCGACCACGGCGAGGATGGTGGCGAAGGCCACCGCGGAGATCACCGCGAGGAGGATCGCGCCGCCGGTGGAGTCGGGGCCGCCGCCGACGGCCTGGGCGAGCAGCGGGGCCGCGGTGTTGCCGGCCTTGTTGGACTTGATGATGTCGTCGCGGTTGAGGAGGGCGGCGGCACCGAAGCCGAGGGCGATCGTCATCAGGTAGAAGGCGCCGATGATGCCGATGGCCCAGTTCACGGACTTGCGGGCGGCCTTGGCGGTGGGCACCGTGTAGAAGCGGATCAGGATGTGCGGCAGACCGGCGGTGCCCAGGACGAGGGCGAGGCCGAGGGAGAAGAAGTCCAGCTTGCTCAGCGAGTCCTTGCCGTACTTCAGGCCCGGCTCCAGGAACTTCGCCCCCTTGCCGCTGTGCTCGGCGGCCTGGCCGAGCAGGGCCGAGATGTTGAAGTTGAACTTCAGCAGCACCAGGAAGGTGATCAGCAGGGTGCCCGCGATCAGCAGCACCGCCTTGATCATCTGGACCCAGGTGGTGCCCTTCATCCCGCCGATGGTCACGTAGACGATCATCAGGACGCCGACCAGGGCGACCACGGCGATCTTTCCGCCGTCGGCGGTGATGCCCAGCAGCAGCGAGACGAGCACGCCGGCGCCGGCCATCTGCGCGAGCAGGTAGAAGATCGAGACCACGATGGTGGAGGCGCCGGCGGCGGTCCGGACGGGCCGCTGGCGCATCCGGTAGGCGAGCACGTCGCCCATCGTGTAGCGGCCGGAGTTGCGCAGCGGCTCGGCGACCAGCAGCAGGGCCACCAGCCAGGCCACGAGGAAGCCGATGGAGTAGAGGAAGCCGTCGTAGCCGAAGAGGGCGATGGCTCCGGCGATGCCGAGGAAGGACGCGGCGGACATGTAGTCGCCGGAGATGGCGAGGCCGTTCTGGAAGCCGGTGAACTGGCGGCCGCCGGCGTAGAAGTCGGCGGCGTCCTTGGTCTGGCGGCCGGCCCAGACGGTGATGATGAGGGTGGCGACGACGAACAGCCCGAACAGGGTGATGATCAGCGGGCGGTGTTCGGTGGCACCGGCGGCGGTCGTCAGGTGCGGGATGGCGCTCATGCTCCGCCCTCCAGACGGTCCTTGATGGCCTGCGCCTTGGGGTCGAGCTTGGCGGCGGCGTGCCGCGAGTACAGCCAGGCGATCAGGAACGTCGTCGCGAACTGGGCGAGTCCGAGCACGAGGGCGACGTTGACGTTGCCGAAGAGCTTGGTCCCCATGAAGTCGCCCGCGTAGTTGGACAGCAGGACGTAGAGCAGGTACCAGGCGATGAAGGCCACGGTGAGCGGGAAGGCGAAGGAGCGGTGGGAGCGGCGCAGTTCGGCGAACTCGGGGCTCTGCTGGACGCGCGCGAACTCTTCGGCCGGCACCTGGGCCGGGGCCTGGGCCGGTCCCGCGCCGCCCGGCGGCGGCGCTGCTTGCGTGGTCACGGGGGGTTCTCCTTGTGACGCGGGTGCGGTGGGGACGGACAAAACAACCTCCGTGTGGGGGGCGGTGGTGCTGAGCCCCCCGGTCAACGGCACGGCCGGCGCGCCGGGGCGGTTCAACACCCGCCGGAAATTCGGCGGCTCCGCGTTTTGAACGGCTGATTCCTCGAACTGATGGCGTAAAGGGGAACGGTGACGCTAGGTTCACCCTCGCTTGTCATGAACGCGTCCGGCGCGACCGCGTGCGGACTGCTCATTCACGGATGATGTGGAGAACCCATGGCTCATCTGGGATCCGGCCGTCGGCGGGCCCTCGCCGTTCCGGTCGGCCTGGCGCTCACGGTCTCACTCGCCTTCCTGCCCTCGGTGGCTGCCTCGGCCGCACCGCTGGGCGACACGGCGGGGCCGGCGACGGCCGCGAAGGCCGCCGCCACCGGACCCGCGCTCTCGTACGTGGCGAACCTGACCGCGTACGGGACGGCCGGGCAGGCCGTGAAGGCCATCGAGCAGGCCGGCGGGACGGTGGTGACGTCCTATGAACAGATCGGCGTCGTCGTCGCACATTCCCAGAACCCTGACTTCGCCAAGCAGCTGCGGGCCCAGCGGAACCTGTTCGTGTCCGTGGGAGCCACCCGTACGGCCCCCCTCCAGACGGTGCAGACCACCGAGGAGGGCACCACCCAGCGGCTGAGCGACGCGGACGCGGCCCGCGCGGCGGCGGCGGCCGGACCGGGGCAGGAGCCCCTCGAAGCCAACCAGTGGGACCTGCGGGCCATCAAGGCCGACCAGGCCCAGAAGGTGAACGCGGGCAGCCGGGACGTCACCGTCGGCGTCATCGACACCGGCGTGGACGACACCCACCCCGACCTCGCCCCGAACTTCTCCAAGGACCAGTCCGCCAACTGCGTGGGCGGCGTCGCGGACACCACCGACGGGGCCTGGCGCCCGTACGCGAACGGCAGCGACCACGGCACGCACGTGGCGGGCACCATCGCCGCCGCACGCAACGGGGCCGGCGTCAGCGGGGTCGCGCCGGGCGTCAAGGTCGCCGCGATCAAGGTGAGCGAGCCCGGGACCAGCCTCTTCTACACCGAGGCGGTCGTCTGCGGCTTCATGTTCGCCGCCGAGAAGGGGATCGAGGTGACCAACAACAGCTACTACGTCGACCCCTGGTACTTCAACTGCAAGACGGACGACGACCAGAAGGCGCTGGTGGAGGCCCTCACCCGGGCGAGCAGGTACGCCGAGCGCAAGGGCGTGCTGAACGTGGCCGCGGCCGGCAACGAGAACTGGGACCTGGCCGCCGACTCCATCACCGACGACACCAGCCCGGACGACGCCACCCCGACGCCGCGCACCATCGACCCCAAGGTCTGCCTGGACCTGCCCACGCAGCTGCCGGGCGTGGTCACCGTCAGCGCGACCGGCGACAAGGGCTTCCGCTCGTACTACTCCAGCTACGGCCTCGGCGTCATCGACGTGGCCGCCCCCGGCGGCGACAAGTGGCAGATCCCGGCCACCCCCGACGCCAACGGCCGGGTGCTGTCCACCCTCCCGGGCGGCGGCTACGGCTACAAGCAGGGCACCTCGATGGCCACCCCGCACGTCGCGGGCGTCGCGGCCCTCCTCAAGAGCGCGCACCCGTGGGCCACGCCCTCGCAGCTCCAGGCCATGCTCAAGGGCCAGGCGACGAAGACGGCCTGCCCGGACAAGATCTACGACAACACCGGCAGCCTGATCGACGCCACCACCTGCCAGGCCAAGTGGGGGCAGACCGGCTTCTACGGCTCGGGCGTGGTCGACGCCCTCAAGGCCGTCGAGTAGCGGCACGCGCAAGGGTGGGGGCCGGGCGGGGATCACCCGCCCGGCCCCCACCGCACCGGCCGGATCAGGGCTTGATCAGGACCTTCAGGGCGCTGCGGTCGTCCATCGCGCGGTAGCCGTCCGGGACCTCGTCCAGGGACACGGCCCGGTCGAAGACGGGTGCCGGGTCGATCGCACCGCTCAGCACGTCTTCCAGCAGCTCCGGGATGTACGCGCGGACCGGGGCCACACCGCCGCGCAGGCTGATGTTCCGGTCGAACATCACGCCGAGGTCGAGGCCGGTACCGCTGCCGTGCGGGACGCCGACGTAGCCGATGGCGCCGCCGTCGCGGGTGATGTTCACGGCCGTGCGCATGGACTGCTCGGTGCCCACGGCCTCGATGACGGCGTGCGCGCCCTGGCCGCCGGTCAGCTCGCGGACGGCCGCCTCGGCCGCCTCGCCGCGCTCGGCGACCACGTCGGTGGCCCCGAAGAGCTTGGCGATGTCCGTACGGGCGCTGTGCCGGCCCAGGGCGATGATCCGCTCGGCTCCGAGGCGCTTGGCCGCGAGGACCCCGCACAGGCCGACCGCCCCGTCACCGACGACGGCGACGGTGGAACCGGCGCGGACGCCCGCGCCCAGGGCGGCGTGGTGGCCGGTGCCCATGACGTCGGACAGGGCGAGCAGGCCGGTCAGCAGGTGGTCGTCGGAGGCGGCCGCGGCGGGCAGCTTCACCAGGGTGCCGTCGGCGTGCGGGACCCGCACGGCCTCGCCCTGGCCGCCGTCGAAGCCGACCGAGCCCCAGAAGCCGCCGTGCACGCAGGAGGTGTACAGGCCCTCGGAGCAGTAGTCGCAGGTGCCGTCGGACCACATGAAGGGGGCCACGACCAGGTCGCCGGCCTTCAGGCCGGAGACCGCGGAGCCGGTCTCCTCGACGACGCCGAGGAACTCGTGGCCGATGCGCTGGCCGGGCTGGCGCTGGGCCTCGCCGCGGTAGGCCCACAGGTCGCTGCCGCAGATGCAGGCACGCAGGACGCGGACGACGGCGTCCTCGGGGCGCTGGATCGCAGCGTCGGGCACCTCCTCCACGCGGATGTCGTGCGGGGCGTGGATGACGGTGGCGCGCATGGTGGTGCAGCCCTCCGGCTTCTCGGGGATAGTTCAGTCTTGTATGACCTCACTACGGTACGCCTGCTCCCGGCGGACCGCTCCCAGGGCCAGCAGGTACTGGGCCGCCAGGTAGGTCGCCATGATCCAGAAGTCGGGACGCGGAAGCTGCGGCCACTCGGCCACCCCGGTCGCGATGAGGGTGTCGGAGAGCAGGAACAGCGCCCCGCCCGCCCCGGCGGTCCGGCCGAAGGCGCTGGAGCGGTAGGCCATGGAGGCCAGGAGCAGGCTGTAGCCGGCGACGGGGATCCGCAGCCCGGCCGGGAGGTCCCCCCACAGCAGCGCGACGGTCCCGACGAGCGCCACGGCGTACGCGCCCCCGAGCGCGGGGCTGGTCCGCCGCCGCCCGAAGAGGGCGAGGTAGCAGACGTGCCCGGCGGCGAAGGAGCCCATCCCGATCAGGAAGGCGGGCTCGGCGCCGGAGAGCAGGGCGAGGTCCCCGCCCCAGCCGAAGAGCAGGGCGGCGACCAGCAGCCGGGGGGCGCCGAGCGTCAGCACGTACCCGGCCAGCAGCGGCATCAGCAGCGGCTTGGCGATCAGGTGCCCCGGGTGCCAGCCGGCGAGCAGCGAGACGAGGTCGGCGGCCGAGGCCGCGGCGAAGGCGGCGAGCAGCATCCGCCCGGCGGTGCCGGTGCCCTGCGGTACGGGTCGCGTGCGGAGGCGGACGGCATTCACGCGGCGGGCTCCGGCGCCTTCTCGGGCTGCGCGGTCGCGACGGGCGCGGGCTGCCAGCCGGGCCCCCGGAACACCCGCCCGGCGCGCTCGCGCCAGCTGCGGGCGGCGCGGACGTCGCGGGCGATGGCGGCGTACTCGTGGGTGGCGACGCGCAGGGGGTTGAAGGTGTCGATGTTCTTGGTGAGCCCGTAGACGGGTCGCTCCGTCTCCCCCACCCAGGACCCGAACATCCGGTCCCAGACGATCAGGATCCCGCCGAAGTTGCGGTCCAGGTAGCCGCCCTGGGAGGCGTGGTGGACGCGGTGGTGGGAGGGGGTGTTGAAGAGGTACTCGTAGGGGCGCGGCAGCTTCCCGATGCGCTCGGTGTGCACCCAGAACTGGTAGAGCAGGTTGATGCCGTAGCAGAACGGGACCGCGGCCGGATGCACCCCGAGGGCGACCATCGGCAGGTAGAACCACCAGGTGGTGGCGCTGGTCCAGGGCTGGCGCAAGGCGGTGGTGAGGTTGAAGTTCCGGCTGCTGTGGTGGACCACGTGGCAGGCCCACAGGATCCGGATGACGTGGTGGAGCCGGTGCTGCCAGTAGTAGAGGAAGTCCTGGACGAGCAGCATCAGCAGGGCGGTCCACCACAGGAACGGAACCCGCAGCGGGGTCAGTTCGTACACGGCGGTGAAGACCGCGACGACCGGGAGCTTCCAGAGGAGGTCGAAGGCGATGCTGCCGATGCCCATGGTGACGCTGGTGGCCGCGTCCTTGGCGTCGTAACCGGCGGCGTCCTCGTCGGGATGGAGCCGGTAACTGACCACCTCGATGACGGTGAGCAGCACGAAGGCGGGTATGGACCACAGCACGACATCGGGCAGATTTGGCATGGGCGCACCTTAGGGCGGGTTCCGGGGTGCCGCTAGGGGTTGTTACCGATCAGTATCCGACGGGGTTACCCGGGGTACAAGGGGGAGGGTGCATGGCAGGGGTGGAAACGGCGGTGTTGCGGGCGGCCAGCACGGCGGCGGGGTGGCTGTGGCGGTCCCGGCTGGGGCAGGTGCCGGGCGCCGGGCTCACGGACCGCCCGGTCCGGCCGGCCGCGCGCTGGCGCCGGCCGGAGGAGCTCGGCCCGCCGGAGGCGCGGAGGCTGGCCGAGGAACTGGCGGGCCGACTGGCCGGGGCGGCGCCCCGGCTGCCGGAACACGAACGCCTGGCCGCCCTCGACGCGGTGGCCGACGCCTTCGCGGCGCTGGGCGGGGCCGGCGCCGACGCCCTGTTCGCCACCGACCTGGACCCCGCGCGGCTGGCGGCGCGGCTGCCGGTGCCGGCGGGGGCGGGGCTGAGCCCGGCGGCAGAGGCCCTGGCCCGGGACCTGATCCGGCTGGCCTGCGCGCACGCGGTGGAGTACCTGACGACGCTGCCCTCGTTCGGGGCGCGGGCGGAGGTGGAACTCGTCCGGCGCGCGGGGGCGTTACAGCGGTCGGTGGACCGGCTGGCCGAACGGGCCGGCGACGGGGCGGGGCACGCCTTCGAGGAGCGGTACGCCCGCTGGGTGGCCGAAACCCACGGGCGGCTCCAGCTGTTCGGCCTGACCACCGCCCGGGCCCGGGAGGAGTGGCCGCTGGACCTGGCGTACATCAGTCTCGGCGTGAGCGGGGAGCAGCCGCTGGTCCTGCCGGGCGAGCCCGGGACGCACCGGACGACGGTCCGGGCGGAGCAGGCGCTCGGCGTGGCGGAACGGGTGCTGCTGCGGGGCCCGGCGGGCTCGGGCAAGAGCACGCTCCTCCAGTGGCTTGCGCTGAACGCCGCCCGGCAGGCCGAAGGCCCCTGGGCCCTGTGCGTACCGTTCGTCCTCCGGCTGCGGTCCTTCACGACCTCCGACCACCTGCCCCTGCCGGAGGAGTTCCTCAAGGCGGCCGGAGTACCGCTCGCCGCCCCGCCGGGCTGGGTGGAGGAGCTGATGCTGAGCGGCCGGGCCCTGGTCCTGGTCGACGGGGTGGACGAGGTCCCGCAGCGGCTGCGCGGCCGCACGGAGACCTGGCTGCGCTCCCTGATCTCGGCCTTCCCGAAGGCGCGTTACGTGGTGACCACCCGCCCGTCGGCGGTACCGGAGGACTGGCTCGCGGGCCAGGGCTTCGTCCCGCACGCGCTGCTGCCGATGGAACGGGAGGAGGTGGGCGCCTTCATCGGGCACTGGCACCGGGCCGCCCGGGCGGAGTGCCCGGGCGAGGACCTCGACGCGTACGAGACCTCCCTGCGGGAGTCGGTGACGGCCCGCCGCGACCTTGGCCGGCTGGCCACCAACCCCCTGATGTGCGCACTGCTCTGCGCCCTGAACCGGGACCGGCGCATGCAGCTGCCCCGGGCGCGGAAGGAGCTGTACGACGCGGCGCTGGACATGCTGCTGGTCCGGCGGGACACGGAGCGGGAGATCGCGGGGGTGGAGGGGGTCTACCTCACCCGTGACGAACAGATCCTGCTGCTCCAGCGGTTCGCGTACTGGCTGATCCGCAACGGGCAGGTGGAGGCCGGTCGGGACGAAGCGGTCGAGCTGGTCGCGGAGTGGCTGGAGGTCATGCCGCAGGTCCAGGGGGACCCGGAGCAGGTCTTCACCCACCTCCTGATCCGCAGCGGGCTGCTGCGCGAGCCGGTGAAGGGCTCGGTGGACTTCGTCCACCGCACCTTCCAGGACTACCTGGGGGCCAAGGCGGCGGTGGAGTCACGCGACTTCGGGGTCCTCGTACGCAATGCCCAGGACGACACCTGGGACGACGTGGTCCGCATGGCGGTGGGCCACGCCCGCCCGGACGAACGCACCCGTATCCTCCGGGGCCTGCTGAAGCGGGCCGACAAGGTCAAGGGGGTCCGGAACAGGCTCGTCCTCCTGGCCGCCGCCTGCCTGGAACACGCCCCGGAACTGGACCCGGCCCTGCGGAGCGAGATCCAGTCCCGGACCGCCGAACTGCTGCCGCCCACGCGGTTCTCCCAGGCGGCGGAGCTGGCCAAGGCCGGTGAGCTGGTCCTGGACCTGCTGCCCGGCCCGGACACCCTGTCGGAGATGGCGGCTGCCACAGTCGTCCGTACAGCGGCCCTCGTGGGGGGACCGCGCGCCCTGGCCCGCATCGCCCGCTTCAGAACCGACGCGCGCCCCATGGTCAGGGCACAGCTCGCCAACGGCTGGCGCTACTTCGACCGGGCCGCGTACGTGGACGCCGTCCTGGCCGAGGTCGACCTGTCGCACACCTACCTGGTCTGCGACTCCGCCGAGGCATTGCGCCAGCTGGACCGGCTGCCGCGGGCGAAGTACCTGACGCTGCGCGGGGGACTCGGCATTCCCGCCGCCGTGACGGCCAGCGGCGACGTGGAGGGCATCACCTTCGAGGAGGACGAAACCCTCACCGATCTGTCCGCGCTGTCCGCACTCGGCGGCCTCTCCCAGCTGGGCCTCTACGACTGCCCCGGCGTCGAAAGCCTCGGCCCTCTCGCCGGGATGCCCCTGGACTCCCTTTCCCTCGTCCGAGTGCGCGCTGGTCTGTCCCTCAGCCCCCTCGCGTCCCTGGAGTCCCTGGCTCACCTCTCGCTGGACTACGCGACGGGCCTCACCAGCCTCTCCGGCCTGCCGGTGCCGTCACTGCGCAACCTGGGGCTGTGGCGAGGGGCGCGCCGCGTGGATCTGCACGGACTGGAGCGATGGCGGGACCTCGACGTACTGACCCTCTCCGGGGAACGCC
The DNA here is from genome assembly GCF_000966975.1 of Streptomyces katrae. Taxonomy (GTDB): domain Bacteria; phylum Actinomycetota; class Actinomycetes; order Streptomycetales; family Streptomycetaceae; genus Streptomyces; species Streptomyces katrae. Next base: position 15,515 of record NZ_JZWV01000117.1, read on the forward strand.
AGGTGGCTCAGCTCGCGGCGCAGCAGTCGGTACCGACCCTGCGGATCCTGCAACTGCACGGCATGACCGTCGATCCGTCCCTGCTGATCCGGCACGAGCGGCTGGACGAGCTCTTCCTGTACAGGTGCGGCCTCGCCTCGGGGCTGGAGCCGCTGCTCGGCCTGCCGGGTCTGACCAAGCTCACGGTGAGCTTCTCCTCCGGGCCCGTCGACCTGTCCCCGCTGGCGGCCAGGCAGGACCTGTCCATCGACGTCTACGGACCCAACACCCTCCTCGGTACCGAGTTGTTCCCGCCGGACCGGATCATCTACAAGAGCTGACCCGCCCCGGCGGGACCCGTACCTCACCAGACCCGGACCGACCCCCCTCGGGCGAAGGCCGGGCTGGTGGCGTCCGGCGGGACGGACGTCAGCGGCTCGGCCACCTCCGAGACCAGCGGGCCGTGCTTCGCCGCCAGCGCGTCCAGCAGGGTCAGGTCGAAGCCGTACACCCGGGCCGCGTTGCCGCCGACCATCGCCGCGACCTCCTCCCGGGGGAGGCCCGCGTAGGCGATGCGCAGGCCCTCGCGGGAGTACGGGGTGGTGCCCTCGTCGTGGGGGTAGTCGCTGCCCCACATGATCTTGTCGAGGCCGATCCGTTCCCGCAGCGGGACCTCGTGGGGACGCATGAAGCTGGCCCCCACGAAGCAGTTGTCCCGCCACACCTCGCTCGGGCCCTTGCCCATCGAGTCGGCCAGCCCCGCCCCGAACTTGGACTCCGCCGTGGACGAGGCCGCCACCAGGCGCCCGTGGTAGTAGTCCAGCATCTGGAGGACGCCGGGGATCCAGCCCGAACCCTGCTCCGTGAGGACCAGTTTCAGGCCGGGGTGGCGGCGGAAGGCGCCGCCGAAGATCAGGTGCCACAGGGCGCGGTGCGAGAACCAGGTGGTTTCGACCATGAAGACGGCGCGGGCCGCCGGTTCGTCGCCCAGCGGCGGTGAGGCCGAGCCGCCGTGGTGGTTGACCGGGACGTCCAGTTCGTCGCAGACCGCCCAGATGGGGTCGTACGCGTCCGAGTACAGCTCCGGCACCGTCGAGCCGGGCGGGACGCCGGGCAGCAGGACGCCGCCCGTCAGCCCGGCCTCCCGGGTGCGGCGGATCTCCTTCACCGCCGCGTCCACGTCGTTCAGCAGGATCTGCGCCACCCCCGCCCGCCGGCCCGGCGCGTCCGCGCAGAAGTCGGCCATCCAGCGGTTGTGCGCCTGGAGGCCCGCCCAGCGCAGCTCGTACTCGGCCGCCGACGGGGGCTGGGCCATCAGGGAGGCCTTGGGGAAGAACGGCGGGATGGTGTTCGGGAAGACCACCTCCGCGACGATCCCGTCCGCCTCCAGCTCCGCCAGCCGGCGGGCCGAGTTCCAGTTCCGGTCGGCGGTGTCCGCGAGGAGGTCCTCGTACGGGTTCACGTACGTGGCGGCCCAGGCGTCGAACTCGTCGTGGTGGCGCTTGGCCAGGTACGGCTTGTAGTCCAGCAGGTCGGCGCCCGCGTGGCAGTCGGCCGAGATGACCGTGTAGCGGTCCCCGGTCATGACGAGACCCCCAGCACCGGGAAGTCCTCGCCGGTGAGCCAGTGCCGGCCTGTCTCGCGGGAGCGGGCCCAGGAGGCCTCCACCGACGCCTGGTCGGGCGACTGGCCCAGCTCGGCGGGCGTGGGGCCGATCCGGCGGGCGATCGGGGCGAGCCGCTCCGTGTCGAAGCCGAAGACCTCGGCCGCCGCCAGGCCCAGCATGCGCCGGGTCTCGGCGACCGGGATGTCGTGGAAGGTCTTCGCCAGCCAGTTGCGGGTGTCGGGCCAGGTCCCCTCGGGGTGCGGGAAGTCCGAGCCCCACAGGATGTTGTCCACGCCGATCTCGTAGCGCTGGGCGAGTTCGCGGCGCTTGGTGTTGGTCGCGCAGATGAAGACCTGGCGGTCCAGGTATTCGCTCGGCGGGCGCTTGAGCTCCGCGAAGGGCGAGAGCTTCTTGCCGCCGTGGGCGCCGAGGTAGAGGCGGTCCATGAACCACAGCTGGTTCGGCAGCCACCAGCAGCCCGACTCGGCCACGCCGAACTTCAGGGCCGGGTGGCGTTCGAAGACGCCGGACCACAGCAGGAACCACAGCGGGCGCGAGGGCCACCAGGTGACCTCGGAGACGTAGATGCCGAGGTGGTCGCCGTACTCGTGGCGGGGCGCGGCGCCCGAGTGGGTCACGATCGGCATCGCCGTCTCGGCGGCGGCCGCCCAGACCGGGTCGTAGCGGCGGTCGTGGTAGGGCGCCTTGTCCACCCACATGGACGGGATCATCAGGGCGCCGAGGCCGGACTCCTTGGCCCGGTGGATCTCGGCGACGACCTTGTCCGGCTCGCCGGTGACGGGGAGCAGGGCGACGCCGCAATGGCGTTCGGGATTCTGCGACACGAACTCCGCGAGCCAGCGGTTGTGCGCCTGGGCGCCGGCCATGCCGAGTGCGGGGTCCTGGTCTCCGGAGAGGCCGAGGCCCACGCCGAAGGGGGCGGCGGTCTGGCTGTCGACGGCGTCCGCGTCGGGGAAGACGACCTCGGCGGCCACCCCGTCGCCGTCGAGCTCCTTGAGCCGCTGGGTGGTGTCCCAGCCGCCCTTGAGGCCCTCCTCGTGGTCGTGGAACCACTTCTCGGCGAAGGCCTCGTTACGCACCCCGAGGCGGGTGGCCTCCTCGCGGCGGGCGTCGCGCTGGCCCAGGAACTCCTCGAACTGGCGGTGGAAGCGGGAGTCCAGGTAGGGCCGGTACCGCTCGGTGGGCAGGCCCGCGTGACAGTCGGAGGAGATGATCAGGTACGGGTCTTCGTACGCGTTCTCGCTCAACGTGAACCCCTCAGTCGAGGATGAAGCTTTCCAGGTAGGCGGGGTTGGCGCGGTCGAGCATCGACTGCGACCGGGCGCGGATCTGCCGGTCGCTGTGCTCGCTGGCCGGGAGCATCCAGAACCGGTCGGCGCGGATGCCTTCGACGACGTGCTCGGCGACCTCCTCGACCGGGGTGAACCGCACCTCGTGCCCGGCCGCGCGCATGGCGGACTCGTACTGGTCGAGGGTGCGGTACGGGGACTTGCGGGGCCGCTCCTTCGCGTAGCGCTCGGGGCGGTTGCGGTGCGACTCCCACAGCCCGGTGCGCAGCATGTGCGGTCCGGGGAAGAGGACGGAGGCGCCGACGGAGGCGCCCTCCGCCTTGAGGTGGGCGTAGAGGGACTCGGTCATGGTGACCACGGCCGCCTTGGTGACGGCGTACACGGAGGCGGTGGGCAGCGGGGCGATGCCGCCGTCGCCGGAGGAGGTGTTGACCACGTGCCCGGGGGCGCCGTCGGCGATCATGCGGGGGACGAAGGCCTGGATTCCGTGGAAGACGCCCCAGACGTTGACGGAGAAGGCCCACTTCCAGTCGTTGGGCTCGTGCTCCCACATCCGGCCCTCGGCGCCCGAGCCGACGCCCGCGTTGTTGCAGAGCACGTGGACCGCGCCGAAGGCCCCGTACGCGGCGTCGGCGAGGGAGACGACGGAGTCGCGGTCGCTGACGTCGACGGTGCGGGCGAGCACCTCGGCGCCCTCCGCGCGCAGCTCGTCGGCGGCCTTGCGCAGGGCGCCCTCCTCGACGTCGGCGAGGACCACCTTCAGCCCCTCGGCGGCGAAGCGGCAGGCCATGGCCAGTCCGATCCCGCTCGCGGCGCCGGTGACGACGGCCACCTGTCCGGTTTCGAGCCGCATGTCACGCACTCCCCTCGGGCGGGCCGTCGAAGGCCTGTTGCGGGTCGTCGTAGCGCTGGTGGAGGTAGGGGAGCAGGGCCTGGGCGCTGACCCGTTCGACGACCCGGCCCTGCTGGTCGGTGGTCTTCTCACCGATGGTCAGTTCCACGAGCCGGCGTACGGGCAGGTCGGCCACGGGATCGAACATGGACTCGCGCAGGACCACGTCACCGGTGAGGTGTTCCAGTTTGCGGACCTTCTCGTTGCGCGTGCAGTGCACGAGGACGGGGTCGCTCTCGAACCCGGTGCCGTCGACCGCCGGGAGGAACTTGAAGTAGAAGTCGGTCTTCCTCGCCGGTTCGGGCACGGGCAGTTCCCGGTCCACGGCACCGCGCACCTCCACGAAGGCGATGCCGTGCCGGGCGAGGGCGGCCCGGACGACCAGCCCGTCGCGCTCGACGGTGACCTCACCGAGCTTCTTCGGTTCGCCGAAGACCTCTCGGCCGCCGGTCAGGGCGCGCTCGTGGGTCATCGGCATGACCAGCGGGTACCAGCCCTCGACCCCGCCGTGCCGGGCGGCCACGGCGACCGAGCCGGCGCCGAGCGGGTAGCCGGGCAGGTCGACCTTGCTGATGTTGGCCCGGACGAGCGGCCGTTCGGCGGGCTTCAGGGGCGGCGGCAGGACGGCCGCCACCACGTCCGGGTCGGTCTCCCAGACGGCCACGACTCCGGTGGACCAGATGTCGGGGAGGTTCGAGCTCTTCTCGCGCGACGCGGCGATCTCCGCCTCGGTGCGCGCTCCGTACCGTACGCGTGCCATGTTCCGCACCACCCTTCTGGGGGTCCCCCGGACGGAGCCCGGGGGCCGGTTCTGTAACACAGTTACACCGCCGCCGATGAAGGGTAAAGAGGGCCGCACACAAGAAAACTGACGATCCGTCGGACCGACGGACCCGGGGAGGACGCCGATGGCGAGGAGCCCGCTCACCCGCGAGGCGGTACTGGAGACGGCCGCCGCGCTCGTCAGGCAGCACGGCCCGGCCGCCCTCACCATGCGCAAACTGGCCGCCGAGCTCGGGACGGCGGTCACCTCGATCTACTGGCACGTGGGCAACCGCGAGCAGCTCCTCGACGCCCTCGTCGAGCGGACCGTGCAGGACATGGGCGCCATCCGGCCCTCCGGCCGCACCCCCGCCGAGCGCATCGTCTCCGTGGCCCGCAGCATGCGCCGCGAACTGCGCGAGCGGCCGCACCTGATCGCCATGGTCCACGAACGCGGACTCACCGACCGGATGTTCCTGCCGGCCCAGCGGGCCCTGGTCGCCGAGGTACGGGCGGCGGGGCTGAGCGGAGCCCGCGCCGCCGACGCCGTGCGCGCCGTCCAGTTCCAGGTCGTGGGCTTCGTCCTGGTCGAGCGCAACCGCGAGCGCTCCCCCGTCCAGTCCCCCGGCGAGGGCGAACTGTGGGAACCGGCGGCCGCCCCCGGCGACCCGGCCCTGGCCCGCGCGCTGGCCCGACCGGTGGATCCGGAACGGCTCTTCCTCCTCTCGGTGCGGACCCTGACGGAAGCCCTGCTCGCGGCCGGCTGATCCGGCAGCGGACCGGAACTGTCGGTGAGGGCCCGTATCCTCTATGACCATGCTCGACGACCGTACGACCGCAGACACGACGTGGCCGACCGCGTACCCCCAGGGGTACGCGGTCGTCGACGTGGAGACGACCGGGCTCGCTCGTGACGACCGGATAGTGTCCGCGGCCGTCTACCGGCTCGACGCGCAGGGCAACGTCGAGGACCACTGGTACAGCCTGGTCAACCCGCGCCGGGACCCGGGCCCGGTCTGGATCCACGGGCTGACGAGCGAGATGCTGTCGGATGCGCCCCTGTTCGAGGACATCGCCGGGGAGTTCGCCGAGCGGCTCGCCGACCGCGTCCTCGTCGCGCACAATGCCATCTTCGACTGGCAGATGATCGCCCGGGAGTACGCGCGGGCCTCGTCGGCCGCACCGGTGCGGCAGCGGCTGTGCACCATCGCCCTGTCGAAGGAGCTGAACCTCCCGCTGCCCAACCACAAGCTGGAGTCCCTCGCCGCGCACTACGGCGTGGTCCAGCAGCGCGCCCACCACGCCCTCGACGACGCCCGGGTCCTGGCGGAGGCCTTCCGTCCGTCGCTGCACGCGGCCGCGCGGGACGGCGTACGCCTCCCCCTGCTGGAGTGCCGCCCGCTGACGGAGTGGTCGGACTCCCCCGCCACGCCCCGGGTCGGCTACCAGGCCTCGTACGGGGGCGGGGGCAGCTGGCGGGCCTCGCGGAAGCTGCCGCCCTCCCCGTACCCGAACCCGGGCCGGTTCGAGGACGGCAAGCCGCTGAAGCAGGGCATGCGGGTCGCCTTCTCCGGTGACACCTCGGTGGACCGGGAGCTGCTGGAGGACCGGGCGGTGGAGGCCGGGCTGCACATCGCGACGAGTGTGTCGCGGCTCACCAGCCTGCTCGTCACCAACGACCCCGACTCCTCGACCTCCAAGACGGTCAAGGCCAGGTCCTTCGGCACCCCGGTGGTCGACGAGGCGGCCTTCACCCAGCTGCTGCGCGACGTGGCCCCCGCCGAGGAGAAGTAGCGGCGGACCTCGCTCCTCGTATTGCTCCGGGCGGGTGCAGGCGCGGCGACTCACCCCGGCGGATCTTGTTCCGGCGGGCCGGCCCGCGAAGCATGCGAGCCATGGCACGTTGTGAGGTCTGCGGAAACGACTACGGCATGTCCTTCGAGGTTCATGCACAGGGCGCGGTTCACGTCTTCGACTGCTTCTCCTGCGCCATCCACCGGATGGCGCCGATCTGCGAGCACTGCCGGGTCCAGATCATCGGGCAGGGCGTGGAGGTCGAGGGGCAGTGGTTCTGCGGAAGGCCACCCCGCCTCCGGGGCCGTTTCCGATACGGGTACCGTCGTGGGCGTGTACCGCTTCGTCCTGACCCGGCAGTGGGTGTGCCTCACCCTCATCGCCCTCGTCCTCATCCCCGTGATGATCAAGCTGGGGTTCTGGCAGTTCCACCGCCATGAGCACCGGGTCGCCCAGAACGAGCTGATCGCGAAGAACCTGTCCGCGAAGCCGGTCCCGGTGACCGAGGTCACCTCGCCGGGCCACACCGTCCCGCGCTCCGACTACTGGCGTGCCGTCACGGCCACCGGTACGTACGACTCCGCGCACGAGGTCGTCGTGCGGATGCGCACCTCGAACGACGACAAGGTCGGCTTCCAGGTCGTGACCCCGCTCGTGCTGGGCGACGGCCGGGTGGTGCTGGTCAACCGGGGCTGGGTGCCGGGCGCCGACGACCCGACCGCCTACCCGCCGGTGCCGGCCGCGCCCTCGGGCGAGGTGACGGTCACCGGGCGGCTCAAGGCCGACGAGACGAGCGGTGGCAGCGGGATCAAGGACCGCAAGGGCCTGCCCGACCGTCAGGTGATGCTCGTGAACAGCGAGCAGCAGTCCGCCTACCTCGGCAAGCCGGTCCTCGGCGGCTACCTGGAGCTGACCTCCCCGCTGCCGCCGGGCGGCGGGCCCGAGGCGGTGGCGGAGCCCGACCACGACTCGATCGGCCCGCACATGGCGTACGCCGTGCAGTGGTGGCTGTTCGCGGCGGCGGTACCGGTGGGCTGGCTGGTCCTGGTACGCCGGGAACGGCGCGACCGCGAAGCCGCGGCCGCGGCGGCGGAGGCCGTGTCGCCGGAGCCCGCTTCGGCGTAGGTTGGGCGGCATGGATCTTGGACTGAAGGACCGTGTCTACATCGTCACCGGCGCCACCCGTGGCCTCGGCTTCGCCTCCGCCCGGGAACTGGCCGCCGACGGCGCGAAGGTACTCCTGACCGGACGCGACGCACAGCGGGCTGCCGCGGCGGCCGCCGAACTGGGTCCGGACGTGGTGGGCCTGGCCGCCGACAACGCCGACGCGGGGGCCGCGGAGCGGCTGGTGGCCGAGGCCGTCGCGCGGTTCGGGCGGCTCGACGGCATCCTCATCAGCGTCGGCGGACCGGCGCCGGGCGGGGCGACGGACAACACCGACGAGCAGTGGGCGGCGGCGTTCGAGTCGGTCTTCCTGGGCGCGGTACGGCTGGCGCGGGCGGCGGCCGCCGTACTGGGCGAGGGCGGGGTCATCGGCTTCGTCCTGTCGGGCTCGGTGCACGAGCCGATCCCCGGGCTGACCATCTCGAACGGCCTGCGGCCGGGGCTGGCGGGCTTCGCGAAGTCCCTGTCGGTGGAGCTGGGGCCGCGCGGTATCCGCGTGATCGGGCTGCTGCCGGCGCGGATCGACACCGACCGCGTGCGGGAGCTGGACGCGCTGTCCGGGGACGAGAAGGCGGTGCGGGCGGGGCACGAGTCCCGGATCCCGCTGCGGCGTTACGGCAGGCCGGAGGAGTTCGGGCGCACCGCGGCGTTCTTCCTCTCCCCGGCGGCGTCGTACCTCACGGGCGTCATGCTCCCCATCGACGGCGGCTCCCGCCACGGCTTCTGACCCCGGGGCGCGGGTCCGGGTCCGCGTGCCGCTGCGCGGAGCGGCCTCCCCGCCCCACCCTTCCTCCG